>JAHJYN010000001.1 GCA_018826885.1 Alphaproteobacteria bacterium
ACAAAGTATATGATGACAAGAGGGGCGGGGGTGTGTCGCCAGGACAGGCTTTTCCCCAGAGCGTCTGGCCCGGACGGTTTGAGTGTGCGACCGTCTCGGCTATGACGGTGTAACCGATTACACGCGAGACCCCTGACTGATGCCTTCCCCTGCGCCCAAACCGTCCGAAGCCCGCCTGTCGCATGAGGCCACCCGGCCCGGGACGGCGGGGCTTGCGATGACGGTTTCCGAGCGGATCGAGGCGCTGATCGCCGCCATGACGCTGGAGGAAAAGGCCGGGCAGCTGACCATCATGCCGGCAGCGCTGGCCCCGGCTCCCGCCAATGCCGCCAATCCGGCCGCCGTCCCCGGCTCGATCGAGGAGCAGGCGCAGGCGGGGCGCGAGGGACGGTTGGGTGCCGTGTTCAACGGGGATTCGGCCGACTGGCACCGACGTATGCAGACGGTGGCGGTCGAAGAGTCACGGCTGGGCATTCCGTTGCTGTTCGCCGGCGACGTGATCCACGGCTTCCGCACCATTTTCCCCGTGCCGCTGGCCGAGGCGGCGGCCTTTGATGCTGATCTGGCGAAGCGGACGGCGCGCGCGGCGGCGGAAGAAGCGACGGCCGTGGGCCTTGCGTGGAATTTTGCGCCCATGGTCGACATCTCCCGCGACGCCCGCTGGGGCCGGGGGGTCGAGGGTGGCGGCGAGGATGTGCTGCTGGGCTGCACCCTGGCCGTCGCCCGGGTCGAGGGCTTCCAGGGCGAGGCCGGCCTGTCCGACGTCAGCGCCATGCTGGCCACACCGAAGCATCTGGCGGGCTATGGCGGTGGGGCCGGGGGGCTGGACTACAACAGTGTGGACGTGTCCGAGCGAACCCTGCGCGAGATCCATTTCCCGCCGTTCCAGGCCGCGTTTGACGCGGGCGCCCTGTCGACCATGGCGGCCTTCAATGACGTGGCCGGGGTGCCGGCCCATGCCAATCCCTGGCTGATGAAGGATGTGCTGCGCGGCGAGTGGGGGTTCGAAGGGTTTGTCGTCTCGGACTACACCGGCGACTTTGAGCTGATTGCCCACGGCCTGGCCGAGGATGAGCGGGATGCGGCGCGGCTGGCCTTTACGGGCGGCGTCGACATGAGCATGAGCAGCAACCTCTATGCCCATCACCTGCCCGATCTGGTGCGGTCGGGGGCGATTGCGGAGGCCGATGTCGATGTGTCGGTGCGGCGGGTTCTGGGGCTGAAGGCGCAACTGGGCCTGTTCGAGGATCCGTATGGCCGGCTGGCGCCAGAGCGGGTCGAGGCGAACGATCAGCCGCGGCACCGGGATCTGGCGCGTGAAGCCGGGCGGAAGTCGATTGTACTGCTGAAGAATGAGGGCGGGGTGCTGCCGCTGTCGCGCTCGGACCGGATCGCCCTGATCGGGCCGTTCGCCGAGGGGCGCGACCATCTGAACGGACCGTGGGTGCTGTTCGGCGACCCGGCCTATGCGGTGCCGGTGGATGAGGGCTTCCGCACGGCCATGGACGACCCCGCGAACCTGACGGTCGTGCGCGGATCGGAAGCCGAGGCGGCGCTGGACGGCGGGATCGAGGCGGCGGTCGCGGCGGCGCGTGCGGCGGATGTCGTGGTGATGGTGGTCGGCGAGGGCGAGCGCATGTCGGGCGAGGCCCAGTCGCGCATCGACGTCTGTATCCCCGCGCCGCAGCGCGATCTGATCGCGGCGGTCATGGCGGTCGGCAAGCCGGTCGTGCTGGTGCTGAAATGCGGTCGGGCGCTGGTGCTGGACGAGACCGCGAAGGCGGCGCCGGGTCTGGTGGTCGGCTGGTTCCTGGGCGTCGAGACCGGCCATGCGCTGGCCGATGTGCTGTTCGGGGATCACGAGCCGACCGGCCGCCTGCCGATCAGCTTTCCGCACCACACGGGCCAATCGCCCTTCCATTATGACCGGAAGGTCACCGGGCGGCCGCCGCTGTCGCTGGAGCACGGCGAAGAGTTCAAGGCCCGCTATCGCGAGACGCTGAACACGGCCGCCTGGCCGTTCGGGCACGGCCTGACCTATGGCGATCCGGTCTATGAGGGGCTGGACGTGGGCGACGGCACGCTGGCCTGGGAGGGCGAGCTGGAGGTGTCGGCCACGATCACCAACCGGGGCGATCGCGTCGCCGAGGAACTGGCGCAGCTGTATATACACGACCGCGCGGCCAGTGTGACCCGGCCGATCCGGCAGCTGAAGGGATTCCAGCGTGTGCGGCTGGAGCCCGGTCAGAGCGCCCGTGTGCGGTTCACCCTGACGCGGCGCGATCTGGTGTTCGTCGGACGCGACCATCTGTGGACGGTCGAGCCGGGTCGGTTCACCGTCTGGATCGGGCCGCATGCCGAGGCAGGGCTGGAAGGCACGTTCGAGCTGCTAGCCGAGGCGCGCTGATCCAAGCGGGCCGGCCACGGCGTCATAGAGGGGCGTCGCCATGCCCGAGGCGTCGAACAGCAGCGGGCTGTCGCGGCCATCGTCGCGATCATCCCGCCGGAGCCAGCTGTCGGTATCGCGGGCCCCCCAGACAGTGAAGGCGTATCGCTGGGCCGGGGGGAGGGCCATGAAGGCCTCGGCCAGTTCGGTGACGCGGGCGGTCTGCTGAGCCTGACGCTCGGCGGGACTGCGCAGATCGACGCGACGGTCGGAGCGGAGCGAGGCGTCCAGTTCCGAGACATGGATCGGCAGGCCGAAAGCTGCGGCGTCGCGCATGAAGGCGGTGATCTGGCCTTCGGCGATCTCGATGTCGAGGTGAGACTGGCTGCCGATGCCGCCCAGCGGCGTGCCGGCCTTCAGCAGTTTCTCGACCAGGTTCAGGAAGGTCGCGCCCTTTCGCGGCAGGTTTTCCAGATTGTAGTCGTTGAGGAACAGCACGGCCTCGGGATCCGCCTCATGGGCGACGTCGAAGGCGCGGCGGATATGGTCGATGTCGCCCAGGGTTTCGGACCAGTGGTGGGTGCGCAGGCTGTCGCCGTCCTCGGCCACGGCCTCATTGACCACGTCCCAGCCGACGGCGCGGCCCCGGTAGCGCGCGGTGACCTCGCGGATGTAGCGGTCATAGTCTGCGGCGAAGGTCTTGCGATCCAGCCCGGCGAAGGGCTCAGCGCCTTGCGAATACCAGACGAGGGCATGGCCATGCAGGCGCAGGCCGTTGTCGGTGCAGAAGTCGGCGCAGCGGTCGGCGAGGGTGAAGTCGAGGCTGCGGTCGGGCCGCAGGATCGCCTCCATCTTCATCTCCCACTCGGGGGTGAACTGGGAGAAGTGGGTCAGCACCACGCGGCGCCAGCTGGCGTCGTCGAACTGGCCCGACATGCCGCACACGCCGACGGGAACGGTCGTCAGATCCTTGAGCGGGCGGACCGGGCCGAGCGGTGGGGTTGAAGGCGCACGGCCGCAGGCCGCCAGCGCCAGCGGGCTGGCCAGCAGATGCCGGCGGGTCAGTCGAAAATCAGGCACGCCGCCTGAGGCCGAGCGCGTCAAAGGCTGCGGATTCGCGGCGTTCAGCGGCGGCGAGGCGTTCCAGACGGGACAGTTCGGCCACGTGTTCGAACTTCTTGAGCTCTTCGAAGGCGCCGGTCAGGGCGTCGCGGGCACCCTCTTCCTCGGCTTCGAGTTCGCCGAGATCGGCTTCGACCGTCGATTTGCGGTGCTTCCAGCCGTTCAGATAGGCCTGCAGCAGCAGGCCGGCCTCGGCATCGGCGCGGGCGCGTTCACGCTCGACCTCAAACTCGGCATCCAGCACTGCCAGACGCATCTCGGCGGAGGCGCGGCGCGAGCCGATCTCGGCCAGACGTTTCTGCAGGGTCTCGACCTCATAGGTCGAAATGCGGATCAGGGACCGGGCCCAGGTGGTCATGGCTTCACTCCACTCGCTCTGCGAGACCTTGGTTCAGAATGCTTTCCAGATGACTAAAGGCGGTCGCCATGTCGCAGATGTCCTCAGGCGTTTGCGACAGGAAGCCTTCGAGTGCCGGGTTGAGCGCAATGGCGCGGTCGGTGATCGGATCGGCGCCGGCGCGATAGGCGCCGATCTTGATCAGCTCTTCCATATTGGCATAGGCGCTGAGGCACTGGCGGGCGCGCTTGTTCAGCTCGCGCTCGGGCAGGGTCTGGCAGCCGGGCAGGGTCCGGCTGACGGATTTCAGCACGTCGATGGCGGGGAAGCGGCCACGCTCGGCGATCCTGCGGTCCATGACGATGTGGCCGTCCAGGATCCCGCGCACGGCATCGGCGATCGGCTCATCATGGTCGCCGCCGTCGACCAGCACGGTGAACAGGGCGGTGATGGCCCCGGTCGGGCGGCCGTCGGATCGCACCGGGCCGGGACCGGCGCGCTCCAGCAGCTTGGGCAGTTCGGAAAAGACGGTGGGCGTATAGCCCTTGGTGGTCGGGGGTTCGCCGGCGGCGAGGCCGATTTCGCGCTGGGCCATGGCGTAGCGGGTGACCGAGTCCATCAGGCACAGGACCTGCTGGCCCTGATCGCGGAGGTATTCGGCGCAGGCCAGCGTCATATAGGCGGCCTGACGGCGGGTCAGGGCGGGCTCGTCCGAGGTGGCGACCACAACGATGGCGCGGGCCAGACCCTCGGGCCCGAGGGTCTCCTCGATGAACTCGCGGACCTCGCGGCCCCGCTCGCCGATCAGGCCGACGACGACGGCGTCGCACTCGGCCCGGCGGGCCAGCATGGACAGCAGCACCGACTTGCCGACGCCGGAGCCCGCGAAAATGCCCATCCGCTGGCCGCGACAGGTGGTGGCAAAGACGTCGAGCGCCCGCACGCCGGTGTCGAGGCGCTCACCCACCCGGCCCCGGGTGTGGGCCGGGGGCGGAGCGGCGCGCAGGGGATAGGCCCGGGGGCCCGAGGGCAGGGGGCCCTTGCCGTCGATGGGCTCTCCGAAGGCATTGACGATCCGGCCCAGCCAGGCGGCGGTCGGGCGCACGACACTGGCGGACTCGACGATGCGGATATCGGCGCCGGGGGCCACGCCCTCGACCGGGCCGAACGGCATCAGCAGGGCCTTGGCCTCGCGAAAGCCGACCACTTCGGCGGGCAGGGGCGGGCGACCGTGGCGGTCGATCTCGGCCCGGGCCCCGACCGACAGGCGCGACAGGCCCCCGCGCGACTCGATCAGCAGGCCACTCACCCCCGCGACCTTGCCGGTAACGACAAGGGGATCGACGGCTTGGACGGCGGCGACGAGAGAATGCAAGGAAAGCCCCGGAAACTGCCTCTCAGGGATCGGTTAACGTGGTTAACAGCCGCTTAATCGACGCGCGGATGGTTCACCGAACGCTGTGCCATGAGTCGCGGAAATGCCGAGTGACTGCCTTTCTGCGGTGCTGACCCTTGCGCGGGCGCGGATCGACCTGATGTTCAGAGGCTGACAGCCACCCCGGAGACCTCCCCCATGACCGGTACCCCGCCTGCCTCGCCCGACCTGTCCCGCCATGCCCGCGCGGGGCGTGGGAAGATCTATGGATCGATCCTGGAGACCATCGGCAATACGCCGCTGGTGGAGCTGCCGCGGCTGTCGGCCGAGCTGAAGCCCAAGGCCCGGGTGCTGGCCAAGCTGGAGTTTTTCAACCCGCTGAGCTCGGTCAAGGACCGGATCGGTCTGGCGATGATCGAAGGGCTGGAACAGGCCGGCAAGCTGACGCCCGACTCCGTCCTGATCGAGCCGACCAGTGGCAATACCGGCATCGCCCTGGCCTTTGTGGCGGCGGCCAAGGGCTATCGGCTGATGCTGGTCATGCCGGAAAGCATGTCCATGGAGCGGCGCAAGATGCTGGCCCTGCTGGGGGCTGAGCTGGTGCTGACGCCCGCCGACAAGGGCATGAAGGGCGCGATCGCCCGGGCGCAGGAACTGCTGGACAGCACGCCGGGCGCAGTGTCGCCGGGCCAGTTCGACAATCCGGCCAATCCCGAGATCCACCGCGTCTCGACCGCCGCGGAAATCTGGGCCGACACGGACGGCGCGGTCGACATCGTCATTGCCGGCGTCGGCACGGGGGGCACCATCACGGGCGTCGGCCAGGTGCTGAAGGCGAAGAAGCCCTCGGTGCGGATGGTGGCCGTCGAGCCGACCGACTCGCCCGTGCTGTCAGGCGGAGAGCCCGGCCCGCACAAGATCCAGGGCATCGGCGCAGGCTTCATCCCCTCGATCGTCGACCGCGATGTGATCGATGCGGTCGAGCGGGTGTCCAATGACGAGGCGTTCGAGATGGCCCGCCGCGCGGCCCGGCTGGAAGGGCTGACCGGGGGCATCAGCTCGGGCGCCGCCCTGATCGCCGCCTTCCGTCAGGCAGCCCTGGACGAGAATGCGGGCAAGACCATCGTCACCATCATCCCCAGCTTTGCCGAACGCTATCTGTCGACGGCGCTGTTCGAGGGGCTCTAGGGGGCGCTCATCCCCACATCCCGCCGGCGATGCCGACGGCCAGCAGCGGGAAGCTGGCGAGGAAGGTCGCCGCATAGTTCAGGGCGGTGATGACAAGAGCCTTGCCCAGCCCGCCCAACGTCGTCCGGTACCAGCGACCGCGCCCGGTGCGGAGGAAGGCGACAATGGACAGCACGACGATGATCAGGCTCATCCCGAGTGCGGTCCCCGGCATATAGGTGAGGAAAGCGACCGGCACGTAGGGCAGGGTCCAGACGTTCAGATAGTGGAAGGTGGCGCGGAACGATTTTCTCCAGCCGAGGTCGGCTTCGTCCCACCACCGCAGCAGCGGAGCCGAAACAAGCGCGTAGAACAGGGCGTTGAGGGGCACCAGGACGAGGGTCATCCAGTTGTCCAGATCAGCCATGAAGGCGTCCCGGCTTTTGCCCGACTGCTCGATCAAGGGGTCCATCGCCCCCGGCGGCAGTCCTGAGAGAAACACGCTCGTCCCGCCCATCAGGAACAGCTGCAGCATGAGGATGCCGCAGAGCGCCAGATAGAAGCGCAAGGGGCGAGAATACTTTCCGTCCCCCGTCGGCCCGGCCGTCATATAGGCTTCGAGCATGGCCGCGGGGCGCAGCACGGCGTCCCGCGCGGTGCGCAGTTCCAGCCATCCGAAGCCGGTCGCGTCTTCGCTGAGGTGGTTCAGTCCGCGATCATTCATGGTCACCCCCGGTCCCCTTGAAAGCTCACTCTGGCGTGCGGCGCAAGAGCCGGGCGCCGCGCCTCTTGACCGGCGGTTAACCGAACGGGGCGAGGATCGCCTCGATATGTCCCAGCCGCTTTCCAGTCCGCCAGACGATGCGCCCGAGGCCGGTCCGGCGTCGGCGTGGAAGGCGCGGCATGCGTTGCTGCGGCGGCTGGCCGATGTCGTGTCCCTGCCGACCAGTCGCATCAACGCCTTTGAGCGCGCGGTGACCGGCGACCTGCTGGTCGAGATGGCGCGACTGGCGACCCGCGAGGACCGGCTGAGAATGGCGCAACGGCTGGCGCCGCTGGCGGAATTGCCGAACGGACTGATGCGACTTCTGCTGCGCGATGATCCGGCCATTGCCGGGGTCCTGATCGAGGGCTGCGCGGGCCTGACGGACGCGGACCTGCTGTCGTGCGTCCGGGACACGGGTCATGATCATCACCGCTGTATTGCCGCCCGGCGGGGCGTGTCGGAAGTGGTGTCGGAGGCCTTGATCGAGGCCGGGCATCCCGACGTGGTCGAGACCCTTTTGCGCAACACCACGGCCCGGCTGTCGCAGACCGGGATCGAGACGGCAGTGGCACTGAGCCGCAGCCAGCCCCGCCTGTGCGAGCACCTGTTGCGGCGTCCGGAGCTGAGGCCGTCGGGGGCCTATGTGATGTTCTGGTGGTCGAATGAGCAGGACCGCCGGACCATTCTGCAGCGGTTCGCCGTGTCGCGGGAGGTCATGCAGGAGGTGTCGGAGGACATCTTTGCCATGGCCGCCGTCGAGGGCTGGCAGGACCCGGTGTCGCGCAAGGCCCTGCAGTTCATCGAGCGGCGCCAGCGCAATCGCGGGGCGATCGACAAGAGCCCCTATGACAGTCTGGAACACGCCATCACCGAGATCGAGCGGCAGGGCATGGGTCGGAATTCCGTGGGGGAGATCGCCTATCTGTCGGGCATCAAGCCGCTGACCGGGGCCAAGATTCTGGGCGATCCGGGCGGCGAGCCGGTGGCCATTCTGTGCAAGGCGACCGGGCTGGACCGCGAGTATCTGACGGCGCTGTGGCGCTCGATGAAGCGGCCGGAGACCCTGCCGGACGGGCGAGTCCATCCGACCTGGGAACGGGTGCAGGTGACGTTTGAGATGCTGGCGGTGGACCGGGCCCAGACGGTGCTGCGCTACTGGAACTGGTCGCTGACCTCCGCGATGACGCCGGCCCTGTTGAAGGCGATCCGCGAGGGTGACACAGACGAGCTGGATGAATACTCCATCCCCGAACGGGCGGCGATGATGGCGTTGGCGCAAGATTTCGGGCGTTAAAGTCGCCCCGTTTGCATCAATCGCGCTCTATACTTGAGCCACCAATGCAGAAAGTCCGCCCTGTGAATTGCATGAGGGGGGCGTTTGTTCTATCAGCCCGAAATCAGGGGCGACTCACGCAAGATGTTTCGCCTCGCTTCGGAAACGTCTGGACGACCTATGGAAGAAAAAGCCGAGCTGCTTGAAATGACGGCGGACATCATCTCCGCCTATGTCAGCAACAACATCCTGCCGCCCGAGGCCGTTCCTGCCCTGATCGGCTCGATCCACTCGACGCTGGCGCAGCTGTCGGGTGACGGCATCGAGCCGGAGCCGGAAGTCAAGGATCCGGCCGTGCCGATCCGCAAGTCGATCACGCCCGACTATCTGATCTGTCTGGAAGACGGTCGCAAGTTCAAGTCGCTGAAGCGTCACCTGCGCACCAAATACGACATGAGCCCCGAGGAATACCGGGCCAAATGGGGTCTGGCCAAGGACTATCCGATGGTCGC
>JAHJYN010000055.1 GCA_018826885.1 Alphaproteobacteria bacterium
CGAGGCTCTAGAGGTCTCGCCTGTTGATATCGACGCATCGGGCTTGGTTTCGGCCCGTCATGCCGCCATTCTGGACGGATGACGCGCGGACGGTTCATCACCTTTGAAGGCGGGGAGGGGAGCGGCAAGTCGACCCAGGCGGGACGGCTGGCTGAACGGCTGCGCGCGCGGGGGCTCGAGGTCCTGCTGACGCGTGAGCCGGGCGGGTCCCAGGGCGCCGAGGCGATTCGCGAACTGGTGGTCAATGGTGAGGGGGAGCGCTGGTCGCCGACGACCGAAGTGCTGCTGATGTTTGCCTCGCGTAACGACCATCTGGAACGCACCATCCGTCCGGCGCTGGCGGCCGGACACTGGGTGATCTGCGACCGGTTTGCCGACTCCAGTCGCGCCTATCAGGGCGGCGGCGGCGGGGTCGACCGGGCCTTTATCGAGGCGCTGGATCAGGCCGTCGTCGGGGCGGACCAGCCGGACCTGACCCTGATCTTTGACCTCCCGGTCGAGGAGGGGCTGGAGCGCGCCTTTGGTCGAGGTCTGTTCGAGACCCGGTTCGAATCCAAGGGTGTGGCCTTTCACGAGCGGCTGCGGCGGACGTTTCTGGACATTGCCGCCGAGCATGAGGACCGGTGCCGGGTGATCGATGCGCGTGGGACCGAGGATGGCGTGGCGCTCCGCGTCTGGGATGCGATCGAGGCCCGGCTGCCGCTACCGAAGGTGCCGGCGTGACGGACCATCCGCGCGATCGCTATGACGAGGTCAGCCATGAGGCGGCCGAGCAGGCCTTTGTCGACGCCATGGCCGGCGGGCGGCTGCACCACGGCTGGCTGTTGTGCGGACCCGAGGGCGTCGGCAAGGCGGGCTTTGCCTATCGCGCGGCGCGGCGGCTGCTGGGGGCGGCGCCGGACCCTTCGCGGGGGCCGCTGGGCAGTTCTCCGGGGGATCCGACCAACCAGCTGATCGCCGCCCAGTCGCATCCTGACCTGATGGTGCTGGAGCGGGTGACCGAGGGCACCAAGGCACGCAAGACCATCTCGGTCGATCAGGCGCGCGAGCTGCCGGGCTTCTTCTCCAAGAGCCCCTCGCGCTCGCAATGGCGGGTGGCGATCGTCGACAGCGCTGACGACCTGAACGTCAATGCGGCCAATGCCTTGTTGAAGATCCTTGAGGAACCGCCGCAACGGGGAGTGCTGTTTCTGGTTGCCCATTCGCCCGGGCGGCTGTTGCCGACCATCCGGTCGCGGTGCCGGCGACTGAGCTTTCCGGTTTGGGGCGAGGACCGGCTGGCGGCGCTGTTGCAGGCACGGCTGGGGCTGGATACGGAACCGGCCCGGGCGACCGCGCGGGCGGCGGGGGGATCCCCCGGGCGGGCCCTGTCGCTGGCAGGCGATGAGGTGGCGGGCATCGATGCCCTGGTCAACGGCTGGATGCAGGGGGCCGACATGAGCGCGATCATCCCGGTTGCCGAAAGCCTGAAACGCGCCGATGGCGGGCCGAAATTCGAGCTGATCCTCGACCGGCTGGCGGCGGCGGTGAAGGGGCGGGCGTTGTCGGGCGGACCGGGGGCCGATGCCTGGGCCGAGCTGTGGTCCAGCATCCAGACGCGCGCCGACCAGACGGCCGGGCTCAACCTGGATCGGCAGGATGTGCTGTTCACCCTGATGGCTGAACTGGGCCGGGCAAGGGCACGCGCTGCATGCTGATCGACAGCCACGTCAATCTGCACGCGCCCCAGTTCGACGAGGATCGCGATGCGGTGATCGCCCGGGCGCGCGAGGCCGGGGTCGGGCTGATGATCGAGATATCGGACCGGCTGGCGACCTTTGAGGCGACCCACGGGCTGGCCATGGCGCATGACGACATCTGGTGCACGGTCGGGGTCCACCCGCACGAGGCGCGGCACTATGAGGATCTGAGCGTCGAGCGGCTGGTGGCGCTGGCGGGGCGAGAAAGGGTTGTCGGGATAGGGGAGTGCGGGCTGGACTTTCACTATGACCTCAGCCCGCGTGAGGTGCAGGCGGCGGTGTTCCGCGTGCATGTCGAGGCCGCGCGGCGGACGGGCCTGCCGCTGGTGGTCCATACACGCGAAGCCGATGACGTGATGGCCAACATCCTGCGCGAGGAGATGGCGGCCGGCCCGTTCAAGCTGTTGATGCACTGCTACACCAGTGACCCAGAACTGGCGGAACTGGCAGCAGAATTGGGCGCCTGGTTCTCGGTCTCGGGCATTGCCACCTTCAAGGCGGCCGAGGATGTGCGGGCGGTGATCCGCACCATGCCGGGCGACCGGATCCTCGTCGAGACCGACTGCCCCTATCTGGCGCCGGTGCCGCACCGGGGCCGGCGGAACGAACCGGCCTATGTGGGCCATGTGCTGGACAAGCTGGGCGAGATCCGGGGCTGGAGCCGCGACGAGGCCGAGGCGCGGACGACGGATGCCTTCTTTGCCCTGTTCGACCGCATTCCCCGACCGGAGGGCGCATGAGCCGCGCGCTGGAGATTGTGGTGCTGGGCTGTGGTTCGTCGGGCGGGGTGCCGCGCGGAGACGGCGACTGGGGCGCCTGTGATCCGTCCGAACCGAAGAACCGGCGCATGCGCTGTTCGATGCTGGCCCGCCTCAACGGACCGGAGGGCGAAACGACGGCCCTGATCGACACCTCGCCGGATCTGCGCGAGCAGGCGCTGATGACCGGACTGAAACGCATCGATGCGGTGCTCTATACCCACGATCACGCCGACCAGACCCACGGGATCGATGATCTGAGGGTGTTCGTCCTGCGCAACCGCGCCCGGATCCCGGCCTGGATGGATCCGCCGACCCGGGCGGCGCTCGAGAGCCGCTTCCCCTATATCTTCATGGACCAGCAGGGTTATCCGGCGCTGCTGGAGGCGCGGGATATTCCCCCGCACGGCACGCCTTGGGCCGTTGAGGGGGCAGGGGGGGGCATTCCGGTCGTGACCTTTGACCAGGGGCACGGACCGATCCGCTCGGTCGGCTACCGGCTGGGCCCGGTCAGCTATTCCAGCGATGTGGATGCGATGGATGAGGCGGCGCTGGACGCCGTGCGCGGAAGTGATCTCTGGATCGTCGATGCGCTGCGCTGGACCCCGCATCCGACCCACGCCCACGTTGACCGGGCGCTGGAGTGGATTGAACGAACCGGCGTGCCAAACGCTCTACTGACCAACCTGCACCTCGACCTCGACTATGGGTCGCTGAAGTCGCGCCTGCCGGCCCATGTCGATGTTGCCCATGACGGATGGACCGCGCGCTTCAGTGTTTGACGAAAGGACTTTCGCGTGGCCCGATATGATGACCTCAAGGCCCTGTTCCTGAACTGTAGCCTGAAGCGGTCCAACGAACCCTCGCATACCCAGACGCTGATGGACGTGCCTATCGCCATCATGGAGGCCAATGGCGTCTCGACGACGACGACCCGCTGCGCCGATCTGGACATGCCGCCGGGCGTGCAGCCGGACATGACCGAACACGGGTTCGACACCGACGGCTGGCCGGCTGTGCAGAAACAGGTCATGGCAGCCGATATCCTGGTGATCGGCACGCCGATCTGGCTGGGCGACAAGTCGTCGATCTGCACCCGGGTGATCGAGCGGCTGTACGGCTATTCCGGCAAGCTGAACGACAAGGGTCAGTATGCCTATTACGGGCGCGTGGGCGGCTGCATCGTCACGGGCAATGAAGACGGCATCAAACATGTCGGCATGAACGTGCTGTATTCGCTGCAACATCTTGGATATGTGATCCCGCCGCAGGCGGATGCGGGCTGGATCGGCGAAGCGGGCCCCGGGCCGTCCTATGGCGACGACGGCACCGTCGGACTCGACAATGAGTTCACCCAGCGCAACACGACCTTCATGGCCTGGAACCTGATGCATATGGCGCGGATGCTGAAGGACGCCGGTGGAATCCCGGCCCATGGCAACCAGAAGACCGCCTGGGACAAGGGCGAGCGCTTCGACCATCCCAATCCGGAATACCGCTGAGCGGTATCCCTATATTTCGCATAATATATCTTAGGCGCGATCTGGGTACCAGGAAAAGCCCGCCGAAACAGATGCCCGGCGGGCTCCCCTTTTCTCAGATCAATCAGCCGGCGGCGCTGGCCAGCACTTCGGCGAGCGCCTTCATGCGACGGCCTGCCAGAGGCGCGACGCCCTGGGTTTCGGACGAAGCCGTCAGCGACGCGACAACGGACGCGGCGGCAACCGAGTCGATCCGACCGGCCCGCCAGCCGTCGATGACCGCCGAAACCTGTCCGGCCAGAGCCGCGTCAATCGCGTCGGCGCGTTTCAGCTGGTCCAGATAGGCGCCGGCGACGTCCGGCGTGTTCGCCCAGCTGACCCGGGTCTGGGTCTGCGGGTTGATCTCGTCGGCCATCACGGCCTCGGCAGCGGCGATTTCAGCGGCCGACAGCTGGTCCGACGGGACCAGACGCAGGACGTCGAGACCACGCGCGATCTCGCTGGAGTAGATGCGGCCGTTGAACCAGTAGGCCGACCACGA
>JAHJYN010000056.1 GCA_018826885.1 Alphaproteobacteria bacterium
CAAACTTCAGATCGCGTCGGATGTTGGCCAGCAAGCCCATGATCGCCCGATCCTCCCTGTGCGGCTGTTTCACCGGTGATGACGGGCCGGAGGCGTCAGGTCAACCGCGAGGGGAATCGCCGGGTGCTGCGGAGCGCTGTTTATGACCGGGCGTGGCGCGCGTGCCCCGGTGACGCAGGGTCAAGGGCGCCGGACGGTTACTCCGCCGGCGGGAACTCCAGCTTCGAGACATCATAGCCCAGCTCGGCCGAGCGCCGGACGAGCGCCTGCAGCTCGGCATCGGTCGGAATTTCGCGCGTGTAGATGAACAGCTTTTCGAAGGTCGGGTCGGCCGAGATGAACCAGCTGTAGTCCTCGGCCCGGTCGAGGATCCAGTAGTCCCAGGTGACGAAGCCCGCGACATAGCGGACGCGCAGTCGGGTGTTGGTGCCGGGATCGAGGATTTCGCCGCGGCCGCCAATGGCCTTTTCGCGACCGTCCGGGGTGTCGACCTGACAGGTGTCCAGCACATCGACGCGGGTCTCGTTCACCAGCGTATAGTTGGAGGCCCCGGCCACGCAGCCGTCCGTGATTGACATCGGCAGGCGGGCGACCTCGAGCCAGCGCCCCGAATACAGGCGCTCGGCGTCGACGGGCTTGAGCGGCTCGGGCGCGCGATATTCCGACGGCGACGGGGCCGTGACGCAGGCGCTGACCATCAGGGTCAGGGCAGCGAGGGCGGACAGGCGGACAGTCGACATGATGGGGCTCCGGTCGGGCGTGTGCTGGATATACGCCCGGAATCGCATCCGGACGCAAAAGGATCAGGTCAGGTCGAGGTCGCGCGGCGGGCGGATCCGACGAAAACGGCCCTCGACGAAGGCAAAACCGCCAAAGGCCATCATGCCCAGCGCGGTGGCGGTCAGCAGCCAGGGACCGGCCGGCAGGGTCTCGACCGCCTCCAGCGCCCCGCCGAAGCTGGTGATTGCGGACTCGCGCCCGCGGAACCCCGCCAGCATGACCAGGCCTGCGAGCGGGAAGTAGGCGAGGCCGCGGGCGACATAGCCCACGTGGGCCAGGGGCACGACGCGCTTGCAGATTTTCTCGGAGCAGGCGAGGTCGCGGGCGAAATCGGACCGCAGGCCGCGTACGACATTGCCGATCCCGACCGCGAGGATCACCAGCCCCACGCCGATCAGCATGGCCTGTCCGAACGGCAGCTCCATCAAGGCGCGCGCCTTCTCCTGATTTTCGGCGACGTCTTCGGACGTCGGATTGGCGAAGACCTCGTCCAGCACCTCAAAGACGGTCGAGGCCAGCAGGCCATAGACAAGACCGCTGACGGCCTGCCCTGCCCGCTTGCCGACGGCCTGCAGGTCGCGCCCTTCATTGTCGGCATCGAAAACCGACTGAAGCACCCGCCACAGGACAAAGGCCCAGAGGCCGATACCGAGCGCGAACAGCCACAGCCGTCCGAAGGGCTGTCGCGCGAGGGCTTCAACCACGCCGGTCGACCCGGCCGTCTGGCTGGTCAGGTCGTGGGCGGTCAGCATCAGGATCACCCCGATCGACAGATAGACAAAGCCCCGCGCGCCATAGCCGAAGCGCGCCAGAGCCTCGAACACGGCCGGCAGGGCGGGCCGCCGCCGCCAGAGCCTGCGCGCCTTCCTGATCAGTCTTTCGGTGCGGTGTTCGCCCCAGCGGATATCCATCGGCGGCATCAACTCTCCAGACCGTCGGAAGCTCCGCCTTGTGACGCGGGGACCGAGCCCCTAATTGCCAGAGCCGGAGACGCGGGGGACGGAATGCAGCCGGTCATTTCTATCGACGGCCTGACAAAGACCTATGCCAGCGGGCATCAGGCGCTGAAGCGGGTCGATCTCGAGATTTCAAAGGGCGAGATTTTTGCCCTGCTGGGCCCGAACGGCGCCGGCAAGACGACGCTGATCAGCACCATCTGCGGAATCGTCACGCCCAGCACCGGCACGGTCCTGGTCGACGGGCACAACATCCAGTCCGACTATCGCAGGGCGCGCGAGCGCATCGGCCTGGTGCCGCAGGAACTGACCACCGACGCGTTCGAGACCGTCTGGGCGACCGTCACCTTCAGCCGCGGCCTGTTCGGCCGGGCGCCGAACCCGGCGTTTATTGAACAGACCCTGCGCGACCTGAGCCTGTGGGACAAGAAGGACGCCAAACTGATGACCCTGTCGGGGGGCATGAAGCGGCGGGTGATGATCGCCAAGGCGCTCAGCCACGAACCCGACATCCTGTTCCTTGACGAGCCGACGGCCGGCGTCGACGTCGAGCTGCGCCGCGATATGTGGGCCCTGGTGCGGGGCCTTCGCGAGCGCGGCGTGACCATCATCCTGACCACCCACTACATCGAGGAAGCCGAGGAAATGGCCGACCGGGTCGGTGTGATTCTGGGCGGCGAGCTGATCCTGGTCGAGGACAAGACCGCCCTGATGAAGAAGCTGGGCAAGAAGACGCTGACGCTGAACCTGCAGGACCCGATGCAGGCCGTGCCGGCCGAGCTGGCCGAATGGAAGGTCACGCTCAAGGCCGACGGCCATGAGCTGGAATATGTGTTCGATGCCAATGCCGAGCGCACAGGCGTGCCGTCGCTGCTGCGCGCCGTCAGTGACCTCGGCATCGGCTTCAAGGACCTGAATACGGCCCAGAGCTCGCTGGAGGACATCTTCGTCAGCCTGGTCCATCGCGACAAGCCGGCCCGGCAGGCCAACGGCGAAGGAGCCGCATCATGAGCTTTAACGCCTATGGAGTCTGGGCCATCTATCGCTTCGAGATGGCGCGGGCGCTGCGCACCTTCTGGCAGTCGATCGTCACGCCGGTCATCACCACGGCCCTCTATTTCGTGGTGTTCGGCTCGGCCATCGGCAGCCGCATGACCGAGATCGACGGGGTCGCCTATGGCGCCTTCATCGTGCCGGGCCTGATCATGCTGAGCCTGTTTACCCAGTCGATCTTCAACGCCAGCTTCGGCATCTATTTCCCGAAATTCACGGGCACCATCTACGAAATCCTGTCGGCCCCCATCTCGCCGTTCGAGATCGTGCTGGCCTATGTGGGCGCGGCGGCGACCAAGTCGATGGTGCTGGGGCTGATCATTCTGGCAACCGCGGCGCTGTTCGTGCCTCTTCGGATCGAGCATCCGCTGATGATGATCGCCTTCCTGGTGCTGATCGCGACGACCTTCTCGCTGTTCGGCTTCATCATCGGCATCTGGGCCCAGGGGTTCGAGCAGTTGCAGATGATCCCCATGCTGGTCGTGACGCCGCTGACCTTCCTCGGCGGGTCCTTCTATTCGATCGATATGCTGCCGGGCATCTGGCGGACGATCTCGCTGTTCAACCCGGTCGTCTATCTGATCTCGGGCTTCCGCTGGGCCTTTTACGGGGTCGGGGACGTCAGCGTGGGCATCAGCCTGACGGCCACGCTGGGCTTCTTCTTCACCTGCCTCGCGATCGTCGGCTGGATGTTCAGGACGGGCTACCGGCTGAAGGCCTGATGGCCGGTCAGCCCGGCGACTTCATCGGCACATAGCCGCGGTCGACCATGCGCCGCAGCCCCTCATAGGCCTCGGACAGTTCCTCGAAGGCGGTGCGGGCAGCGGTCAGGCGCGCGATCTGGTCGGGCGTCGAGGGAGCGCCAGATTCGGACTGGCGCAGGGCCTCGGCCACCCATTTGGCGCGCGCGGTCGCCACCATGATCGCCAGTCGCTGGAAATGGCCGGCATCGACCGAGGCCAGCATCTGGCCCACCACTTCGCGGTTGGAGATGTAGGCCGTGTAGTCGATCTGCTCCATCAGGCCGCGCAGGCGGCGCTGCTCGTGAGGATCGATGTCCTGGGGCTCGAAATGGTCCCGGGTCCGCCGGTAGCTGGAAGTCTGGATCGTCGACATGGCGCACCTCTGAAGGCGTAGGCTCTCAGGGTGCGCCCGATCCGTTAACGGGGGGTTGCGGCGCGCAAGTCTGCACCGCATCGTCGGGGTCGCCGGTATCGCGTCCTGCGGCACCCGCCCGGGAAGGCTGTCCGATGTCCCTGATCCTGTGGTCCCATCCCTATTCCGGCTATGGCCAGAAGGTCCATGTGGCGCTGTATGAGCTGGGCCTTTCGTTCGAGATGAAGATCATCGACGGGGCGGATCCGGACTCGCTGGCCGGGTTCGCGAGAGTCTCGCCCTTCGGCAAGATGCCGGTGCTGGTCGATCCGGACCACGGGCCGGTGGTCGAGACCAGCATCATCATCGAGCATCTCGACCGGATCGCGGGCGGCGGTCTGGTCCCGACCGATCCCGACGCGCAGCTGGAGTGCCGGCTGATTGACCGAATTGTCGATACCTATGTCGGCGGGCCGATGAACCGGACGGCCGCCAACCGCCTGCGCCCGCTGGCCGTTTATGATCCGACCGGGGCCGAGGCGGACGAGCGGGCCCTGGCCCAGGCGTGGGGCTGGCTGGAAGAGCGGCTGTCGGACGGGCGCACCTGGGGCGCGGGCGACACCTTCACCCTCGCCGATTGCGGGGCCGCACCGCTGATGACCTATGGCCGGCGGATCGTCGATTTCGGCGACCGGCCCCGGCTTGAGGCCTGGCACGCGCGCCTGCTGGAGCGGCCGTCGTTCCGGCGCGCGCTGGACGACGCGGCCCCCTACGGAGACTTGATGCCCAGCGAACCGGGATCCTTCAGGGCCTGACGGACGGCCTCGAAGGTCGACTGGACGTCCTCGGACGGGGCCTTGCCCGCCATGCTGACCAGCCAGATGGCCAGCCAGCTGAGGATGAAGCCCGGCACGATCTCATAGACGCCGCTGCCCTGCGACAGGGTCTGGCCGTCGGCCAGCACGGGGGCGTAGATCCAGACCAGAACCGTGACCGCGCCGACGATCATGCCCGCCAGGGCGCCGTTGCGGGTCATCCGCTTCCAGGTCAGCGACAGGATCACCAGCGGCCCGAAGGCGGCCCCGAAGCCGGCCCAGGCATTGGACACCAGCCCCAACACATTGTTGGAGGGGTCATAGGCCAGATAGATGGCGGCCAGCGACACGGCCAGCACGGCCAGTCGACCGATCATGACCAGTTCCTTCTGGGGCGCATTCTTGCGCAGGAAGATGGAATAGAAGTCCTCGGTCAGCGAGCTGGACGACACCAGCAGCTGGGACGAGATGGTGCTCATGATCGCCGCCAGAATGGCCGCCAGCAGGAAGCCCGTAATCAGCGGGTCGAACAGCACATCCGACAGCAGGATGAAGATGGTCTCGGCATCGGCGACCTCCAGCCCCGTGCGGGTGGCATAGGCCAAGCCGACCAGACCGGTCGACAGGGCCCCGATCAGGGTCACCAGCATCCAGCTCATGCCGATGTTGCGCATGGTCGGCACATCTTTGAGCGAGCGAACGGCCATGAAGCGGACGATGATATGCGGCTGGCCGAAATAACCGAGGCCCCAGGCCATGGCGGAGATGACGCTGATCACGGTCGCCCCCTGGAACAGGTTGAGCAGGCCGGGATCGATGCCGCGCACCGTTTCGGTCATCTCCCCGACGCCGCCGATCTGCATCAGGGCGACAATCGGAACGAGGATCAGGGCCACGAACATGATGCAGCCCTGGACGAAGTCGGTCAGGCTGACGGCCATGAAGCCGCCGACCATGGTGTAGGCCAGCACCACGCCCGCCGTGATCCACAGGCCCCAGGAATAATCGAGGCCGAAGGCGCTCTCGAACAGCTTGCCCCCGGCGACCAGGCCGGATGAGGTGTAGAGCGTGAAGAAGATGACGATGACCAGCGAAGAGATCACGCGCAGCAGGCGCGACTTGTCCTTGAACCGCTTGTCGAAATAGTCGGGGATGGTGATCGCGTCATCCGCCACCACCGTATAGGTGCGCAGCCGCGGGGCCACGATCAGATAGTTGGCCAGCGCCCCGAGGAACAGGCCGATGGCGATCCAGGCCGAGGACAAGCCGGACAGGAACATGGCCCCCGGGAGACCCAGCAGCATCCAGCCGCTCATGTCCGAGGCCCCGGCCGACAGGGAGGCGACCGCCGGTCCCAGCTTTCGCCCGCCCAGCATATAGCCCGACACATCCGAGGTGGACTCGCGATACGAATAGAGGCCGATGCCCAGCATCAGGGCGAAATACAGGCCGAGGGTGATCCAGGTTCCGGTTTCCATGGGCCAAGGGGTAGCAGCGTTGCCGCAATCGGGTCCCCCCCCCGCCACATTCGGCGACGGAACGGCTATCCTTGCCACGGGTTAGCCATAGTCAGGGACAAGCTATCTGTGTCCCACACCTTGTGATGGAGAATTCGATGAATGACCGTCTGAAACGACCCGCCATCCTGTCGGCCGCCGCGATCGGCGCGCTCGGCCTGTCGCTGGCCGCCTGCGCCGGCATGGGGCCGCGCGACGGCACCTACACCCAGAAGCTGGACACCCTGCGCGCCGACTGCGATGCCCGCGGGGGCATCCTGACCCCGACGGGGGCGCAGAGCGCCTCGCCCGAGCGGGACTATGCCTGCGAAATCCGCGGACTGCCGTCCAGCCGGACGCGGTGATGCCTAGGACCGGAGGCGCCAGCGGGCGCCTTCGGCTCCGTCCATGACCTCGACGTTCAGCTCGGTCAGCCGGGCGCGGATGCGATCCGCCTCGGGCCAGTCCTTTGCGGCCCGGGCGACGGCGCGCTGCTCGATCAGGGCCTCGACCTCGGCCGCCAGAGCGTCGGAAGCGTCGCCCTTCAGCCAGTCGGCCGGCTCGGACTGAAGCACGCCCAGAACCTCGGCCGAGGCAATCAACTGACCCCTGGCCTGAGCCACTGCGGCCGCATCGCCTGACGTCAGCCCCCGTTCGATCTCGCCCGACAGGGCGAACAGCACCGCCATGGCCCCCGGCGTGTTCAGATCGTCCTCAATGGCCTTCAGGAACTCGGCGGGCGGCTCGTCCGTCGACACGGCGACATCGGCCGACCGCGCCAACGCCCCGTACAGCCGGTCCAGTGACTTGCGGCTTTGATCCAGCAGGTTTTGCGTCCAGTCCAGCGGCTGGCGATAGTGGGCGGACAGCAGGGCCCAGCGCACCACCTCGCCCGGGATGGCCTGCACCAGATCGTGCAGCAGCAGGACATTGCCGAGCGACTTGGACATCTTTTCCGCGTCCAGCGTCAGAAAGCCGTTGTGCATCCAGTAGCGGGCATAGTGATCGTGCGGGCGCTCGCCATGGGCGTGGCCGTGGGCGCAGACGCCCTGGGCGATCTCGTTCTCATGGTGAGGGAAGGCGAGATCGATGCCGCCGCCGTGGATGTCGATCGGCAGGCCCAGCACCTGTTCGATCATGGCCGAGCACTCGATGTGCCAGCCGGGTCGGCCCGGACCCCAGGGCGACGGCCATTCCGGCTCGCCCGGCTTTGATGGCTTCCACAGGACGAAGTCGTGGGGGTTCTTCTTGTACGGCGCCACCTCGACCCGGGCGCCGGCGATCATGTCGTCCAGATTGCGGCCTGACAGGGCGCCATAGGCCTCATAGGCCGAGACGTCGAACAGCACATGCCCCTCGGCCTGATAGGCGCAGCCGTGGTCCAGAATCGCGCCGATCTGGGCGACGATGGCGTCCATGTGATCGGTCACGTGAGGGGCGATATCGGGCGGTGTGACGTTCAGCCGCGCCATATCCTCGAGGTAGGCGGCCTCGTAGCGGGCGGTGATCTCGCCGATCGGCACACCCTCCTTTGCCGCCTTGGCGTTGATCTTGTCGTCCACGTCGGTGACGTTGCGGGCATAGACGACGTGTCCGGCCCCGTAACGACGGCGCAAAAGCCGGACCAGCACGTCGAAGACCACCGGCGGGCGGGCGTTGCCGATGTGGGCAAAGTCATAGACCGTCGGTCCGCAGACATAGAGGGTCACGCGCTTCGGATCACGGGGCTCGAAGACCCGCTTCGAGCGGGTCAGGGTATCGTGAAGCACAAGGGGCATGACGGGCGGGGGGTCCGGCTTGCTTGCGGGGAAAGGGGATCATCCCATATAGCCGGGACGGGACGGGTCCAACCACACAGTTCGTCCTCCGCAGAAAAAAGGGAGAGCGGCGCGCGTCATCTCCGGAACCCTCGTTCCGGCGCAACTTCGTCGCCATAACATCGATATGGATGCCATTGTGCAAAAGCCTGGTCTGGTCGCCGACGCCGACACCACTGCCCTGATCCGCCCATCGCGCGAGGAGGCCCTGCAGGCCGTGCGCACGCTGCTGGCCTGGGCCGGTGACAACCCCGACCGCGAGGGGCTGATCGATACGCCCAAGCGCGTGGTCGACGCCTATGGCGAATGGTTCGAGGGCTATGGCGCCGATCCCGCCAAGGAACTGTCGCGCACTTTTGAGGATGTGCAGGGCTATGACGACATGGTGCTGCTGCGCGACATCGAGGTCGAGAGCCACTGCGAGCACCACATGGCCCCGTTCCTCGGCAAGGCCTATGTCGCCTATGTGCCGACCGAAAAGGTGGTGGGCATCTCCAAGATCGCCCGCGTGGTCGAGATCTTCTCGAAGCGCCTCCAGACCCAGGAAGTCCTGACGAACCAGATCGCCGGGGCCATCGAATCGCACCTGAAGCCGGCCGGCGTGGCCGTTCTGATCGACGCCGAGCACCAGTGCATGACGACCCGTGGCGTCCACCACCGCCATGTTTCGACCATCACCACGCGCTTCACAGGCGTCTTCAAGAGCGATCCGGCGCAGATGGAGCGTTTTCTGAAGCTGGCGAGGGGCTGATTAGGCCCGACGGGTTCGCCCGTCAGGCGTAATCCTAAGAATCGGAACCCTTCAGGGCCTCTGACCGCTTTACAAGCGCCGTCAGGATCGCCAAGAGACGGTTGAAGCTGATCCACACGCGCGCCCCGAGCGGCGGCATGACACGGAGACGACCCC
>JAHJYN010000057.1 GCA_018826885.1 Alphaproteobacteria bacterium
CCACGGTGGGCCATGCCCAGCACGATCTCGTCGACGCCCAGATTGCCGCCGCGCTTGATGACCTGCTCCAGCGCCGGGACCATGGCCTCGCCGCCGTCCAGACCAAAACGCTTGGTGCCGGGAAAGCGTTTGTGCAGGAAGCGCTCGAAGGTCTCGGCCTCGATCAGCTTGTTGAGGATCGCCAGCTTGCCCTCGCGGGTGAAGGCGTTCTCCTCGTATTTGTCAGGGCCCTCGATGCGGGCCTGCAGCCAGGATTTCTCCTCCGGCTCGGCGATGTGCATGTACTGGATGCCGATGTGGCCGCAGTAGGTGCGCTTCAAGATGGCCAGCACCTCGCGAAGGGTGCCGGTCTCAAGGCCCAGCACGCCGTCGAGGAAGATCGGCTTGTCGAGGTCGGCCTCGCTGAAGCCGTAGAATTCCGGCGTCAACTCGGGATTCTGGACCGGCGGCTCCATGCCCAGCGGGTCCAGCGTGGCCTGCAGATGGCCGCGCACGCGGTAGCTGCGGATCAGCATGAGGGCGCGGATCGAATCGTGGGCGGCGGCGCGCACGTCCTCGGGGGTCGCGGTCGAAGTGGCGGCGGGAGCGGGCGCCGCAGCGGGCGCGGCCTTGCCCGGCTTGCCGGCGGGTTTGGGGTCGGGCCAGCGACCATCGAACACGCCGGTCTCTTCCGACGGGTCGCCTGCGCCCTTGCGGCCCCAGGCGCCGGCTTCGGCCGAGGCCTTTACCGTCGCGGCACTGTCGCGCAACTGATCGAAGAATGAGCGCCACTCGGCCGACACCGATCCGGGGTCGTCGGCCCAACGGGCATGGAGATCCTCGATAAAGGCGGCATTCGCCCCGTAGAGAAAGCTGGTCTCGGCAAAGACCTGGTTCAGCCGACCGGCATCATCCGCCATCGTGTTCGTCGCAATCCCTTGACCGCGGAGCGGCACGCTCCGTCGGTGACAAGGTCATATACGCACGGTTGGGCGGCGGGTCATGACCGAAAGGGGGCAAAAGCCCGGGAAATTTCGCCTGACGACGAGAAATTTCCCGGTATGGCCCCGCTTCAGCCCTTGAGGACCTGGGTCAGGGTCGTGCCGAGGCGGGCGGGCGACGGCGAAACCGTAATGCCCGCGGCCTCCATGGCGGCGATCTTGGACTCCGCATCGCCCTTGCCGCCCGAGACGACCGCGCCGGCGTGGCCCATGGTGCGGCCCTTGGGCGCAGTGCGACCGGCGATGAAGCCGACCATGGGCTTCTTGCGGCCCTTCTTCGCCTCATCGATCAGGAACTGGGCGGCGTCTTCCTCGGCCGCGCCGCCAATCTCGCCGATCATGACGATCGATTCGGTCGCGTCGTCCGCGAGGAACATCTCGAGGACATCGATGAATTCCGTGCCCTTGACCGGGTCGCCACCGATGCCGACCGCCGTGGTCTGGCCCAGGCCCTCATTGGTGGTCTGGAAGACGGCCTCATAGGTCAGGGTGCCCGAGCGCGAGACGATGCCGACCGAGCCCTTCTTGAAGATCGAGCCGGGCATGATGCCGATCTTGCACTCTTCGGGGGTCATGATGCCGGGGCAGTTCGGGCCCAGCAGGCGCGAATCCGACCGGTCCAGACGGGCCTTGACCCGCACCATGTCGGCGACCGGAATGCCTTCGGTGATGCAGACGATGAAGGGCACTTCGGCCTCGATCGCCTCGATGATGGCGTCCGCGGCCCCGGCCGGCGGCACATAGATGACACTGGCATCGGCACCGGTCGCGTCGCGGCCCTCGGCCACAGAGGCGTAGATCGGCAGGCTCTCGCCCTCCGACCCGTGCCAGATCTCGCCGCCCTTCTTGGGGTGGACGCCGCCGACCATCTTCGTGCCGAAATAGCGCAGCGCCTGTTCGGTGTGGAAGGTGCCGGTCTTGCCGGTCAGTCCCTGGACGAGGACGCGGGTGTCTTTGTTGACGAGGATGGACATGGTTGACCTGGGTTCAGTGGCCGCGGCGCGGCAAGTAGGGGTTCGGGGAGAAGGATCGCGGTCCGTTAGCGGGGCTGGGGCCGCATATACATGACCATGATGACGCCGTCGGAATCGCCGGTCATGACGATGCGCATATCATCGCCCGCCGCCAGTTCGAGCAGGGCGTCTTCGCCCAGATCCGACGCAATGGCGACCTTGCGACCGCCCTCGATCGTGTAGGGATAGCCCCGCAGTTCACCGGAGCTCATCTCGGCGTTCGGCGTCATGCCCAGCCAGTCCGCGACGGCCCCGTCGACCGCGGCATAGTCGCCGGGCGCCACACCCACGGCACAGACAGCCAGATACAGCTCGCCGCCGTCGGTCAGGGTGCCGAGCCCCTCGGTCATGTCGCCGGTCATGGCGATCTGGATGCCGTCACCGGCAAACAGCATGCGCGCCTGCATATTCTCGAAGGGGGCGTCTGCGCCCATCATTTCGGCCGGCAGCACGTCCCAGCCGGCGGCGTCCAGTTTGGCCATGGCGGCCGACGCCTGACCATCGTTCTCGACACAGGTCGACTGGAAAAGAGCCAGGTGCGGATCCACCGCCTGGGCCTGGGCAACGTCCGGCGCGAGGGCGAGGGCCAGGGCGGTGGCGGCGAGAGGCTTCATGATCGACAGAAGGGACATGCGTAGGTGCTCCGCAGGAGAGATCGAAAGGGGCCGTCGGTCAGCCCCGGGTCGGGACCATGGTCGGGGTGATAACAGGAATGATCGCGCCTGCCATCCGGTCAGATGATCCGGAACGGGCTTTCGTCCCGGAAGCCCCCTGGCCTCAGTCGGCCGGAGGCGTCGGGGTGTCAGGGCCCACGCTGGTGTGGAAAAGGAACGGTCCGGCGCGGGCCATGCGAACCTGGATATTGTGAATTGTGCCGCGGGTGCTTGCTGCAGCCTGAAGCTCGGCCTCGCCAGCATCCACGAGATCGGGCTGCGGTATCCTTCGGTCGGGCCCGTCGGTGTAGACCCACGAGGTCCAGCCCTCGACCGAGCGCTCGGGCGGGAAGCCGGTCCAGTCCGTCACCTGTTCCACGAGTTCAGCCTCGACGGCCGGCCCCATGACGGAGCAGGCTGGCACGGCCAGTACGGCCGGGCTCGTAACGAACCCAACCATGACCATTTCCCGGGGCGGACTTCCGGTCGTGGGATCGCTCATCAGGGTGACGGTCATCCCCGCAGGCAGGTTGGCCGCGCGCGGGTCGGTTTCCCAGCCAGCCTGACCCAGAGCGGCGAGCACGCTGTCCGGCGCGCCGCCTGTCTCGAGGCAAAACCGCTCAAAGTTTTCGAAAGACTGGGCCGCTGCCGGGGTGGCAGTCGCCGCGGCAAACAGCGCCAGAGCCAGACAGAGACCCCGACGCATCAGCCGACCGCCTTGACGATCTTCTGGGCGGCGTCGTCGAGGTCGTCGGCGGCGGTGATGGCAAGGCCGGACTCGTTCAGGATCTTCTTGCCCTGCTCGACATTGGTGCCTTCGAGACGGACGACCAGCGGCACCTTGAGGCCCACCTCTTTCACAGCCGCGACCACGCCCTCGGCGATCACGTCACAGCGCATGATGCCGCCGAAGATGTTGACCAGAATGCCCTCGACGCGCGGATCGGCGGTGATGATCTTGAAGGCCGCCGCGACCTTTTCCTTGGAGGCGCCGCCGCCGACGTCACAGAAGTTGGCCGGCTCTTTTCCGTACAGCTTGATGATGTCCATCGTGGCCATGGCCAGACCGGCGCCGTTGACCATGCAGCCGATGTTGCCGTCGAGGGCGACATAGGCGAGGTCCCATTTCGAGGCCTCGATCTCCTTGGGGTCCTCTTCGGTCTCGTCGCGCAGGGCGAGGATGTCCGGGTGGCGGAACAGGGCGTTGCCGTCGAAGCTGACCTTGGCGTCCAGCACGCGCAGACGGCCATTTTCCATGACGATCAGCGGGTTGATCTCCAGCATCGACATGTCGGTGTCGAGGAAGGCCTTGTAGAGAATCGGGAACAGGGTCTTGCCGTCCTCGGCCGCGGCGCCGTCCAGCTTCAGCGCCGAACTCAGCTTTGCGACGTCGGCATCGGTGACGCCCGCCTCGGGGTCGATGACGATGGTCTGGATCTTCTCGGGCGTGTCGTGGGCGACGGCCTCGATGTCCATGCCGCCCTCGGTCGAGACGACGAAGGCAACGCGGCCGTGCTGGCGGTCCACCAGCAGCGAGCAGTAGAGCTCGCGGTCGATGTCGGCGCCGTCCTCGATATAGAGGCGGTTGACCTGTTTGCCGGCGTCGCCGGTCTGGGCGGTGACCAGGGTGTTGCCCAGCATCTCGCGGGCGTGGGCCACGGCTTCTTCGACCGATTTGGCCAGACGCACGCCGCCCTTGGCGTCGGGGCCCAGTTCCTTGAACTTGCCCTTGCCGCGGCCACCGGCGTGGATTTGCGACTTCACCACATACAGCGGGCCCG
>JAHJYN010000058.1 GCA_018826885.1 Alphaproteobacteria bacterium
AGTTCGCGCCCGAACACCTGCTCAAGGTGCTGCTGGAGGAACGCGATGGCCTCGCCCGCAATCTGATCACGGCCGCCGGCGGCGATGCGGCGAAAGCCGAGCGCGCCGTCGAAACGGCCCTGTCGAAGCGCGCGCAGGTGTCCGGGGGCTCGGGCCAGCTGTACCTCGACGGCGACACCGCCCGCGTGTTCGCCACGGCCGAGGCCTCCGCCAAAAAGGCCGGCGACCAGTTCGTGACGACCGAGCGCCTGCTGTCGGCCATCGCGAAAGACGGCGGCGTCGCGGCCACGGTGCTGGCCTCGGTCGGCGCCACCCCCGACGCGCTCGAGGCCTCCATCACCGAGCTGCGCAAGGGCCAGACCGCCGACAGCGCCGGCGCCGAAGACGCCTATGATGCCCTCAAACGCTATGCCCGCGACCTGACCCAGGCCGCCCGCGACGGCAAGGTCGACCCGGTCATCGGCCGCGACGAAGAGATCCGCCGCACCATTCAGGTCCTCGCCCGCCGCACCAAGAACAACCCCGTCCTGATCGGCGAGCCCGGCGTCGGCAAGACCGCCATCGTCGAGGGTCTGGCGCTGCGCATCGTCAACGGCGATGTGCCGGAATCGCTCAAGGACAAGAAGGTCCTGGCCCTCGACATGGGCGCCCTGATCGCCGGCGCCAAATACCGCGGCGAGTTCGAGGAACGGCTCAAGGCCGTGCTGAACGAGGTCGGCGCCGCCGAGGGCCAGATCGTCCTCTTCATCGACGAAATGCACACCCTGGTCGGGGCCGGCAAGGGCGACGGCGCCATGGACGCCTCCAACCTGCTCAAGCCCGCCCTGGCCCGGGGCGAGCTGCACTGCGTCGGCGCCACCACGCTGGATGAATACCGCAAGCACGTCGAAAAGGACGCGGCCCTGGCCCGCCGCTTCCAGCCCGTGTTCGTCGAGGAGCCCTCGGTCGAGGACACGGTCTCGATCCTGCGCGGCCTCAAGGAGAAGTATGAGGTCCACCACGGCGTCCGCATTTCCGACAGCGCCATCGTCGCGGCCGCGACCCTCTCGAACCGCTACATCACCGACCGCTTCCTGCCGGACAAGGCCATCGATCTGATCGACGAGGCCGCCAGCCGCGTCCGCATGGCCGTCGACTCCAAGCCCGAGGCGCTGGACGAAATCGACCGCCGTCTGGTCCAGCTCAAGATCGAGCGCGAGGCCCTGAAAAAGGAATCCGACGCCGGCTCCAGATCCCGGCTGGAGAAACTGGAGTCTGAAATCGAGGATCTCCAGTCCGAGTCCGACGACCTCACCGCCCGCTGGAAGGCCGAAAAGGACAAGGTCGGTCAGGGCGCCCAGCTGCGCGAAACCCTCGACCGCCTGCGCGCCGAACTGGTCACGGCCCAGCGGAACGGCGACCTCGGCCGCGCCTCCGAAATCGCCTATGGCCAGATCCCCCAGATCGAGCGCCAGCTGGACGAGGCCGAGGCCAATGAGGCCGACAAGGCCGGGCCCCTCACCCCCGAGGTCGTCGACGCCGAACAGATCGCCGCCGTCGTCTCCCGCTGGGCCGGCGTGCCCGTCGACAAGATGCTCGAGGGCGAGCGCGAAAAACTGCTCAGCATGGAAGACGCCCTCGCCCGCCGCGTGGTCGGCCAGGACGAGGCCCTGGCCGCCGTCTCCGATGCCGTCCGCCGGGCCCGCGCGGGCCTCAACGACCCCAACCGCCCGCTCGGCTCCTTCCTGTTCCTCGGCCCCACCGGCGTCGGCAAGACCGAGCTGACCAAGGCGCTGGCCGAATTCCTGTTCGATGACGAGGCCGCCATCACCCGCATCGACATGTCGGAATATATGGAAAAGCACGCCGTCAGCCGCCTGATCGGCGCCCCTCCCGGCTATGTCGGCTATGACGAGGGCGGGGCCCTGACCGAGGCGGTCCGCCGCCGCCCCTATCAGGTCGTCTTGTTCGACGAGGTCGAAAAGGCCCACCCCGACGTCTTCAACGTCCTGCTCCAGGTGCTCGACGACGGCCGCCTGACCGACAGCCAGGGCCGCACCATCGATTTCAAGAACACCCTGATCATCATGACCTCCAACCTCGGCTCCGACGCACTCGCGCATCAGGGCGAAGGCGACACCGTCGACGCCGTCCGCCCCATGGTGATGGAGGCCGTCCGCGCCCACTTCCGGCCCGAGTTCGTCAACCGCATCGACGAAATCGTCCTGTTCCAGCGCCTCGGCCGCGCCCAGATGGGCGGCATCGTCCGCATCCAGCTGGCCCGCTTCGAAAAACTGCTGGCCGACCGGAGGCTGACGTTGGCGCTGGACGACACGGCGGCGGCCTGGCTCGCCGACAAGGGCTACGACCCCGTCTACGGCGCCCGCCCCCTCAAACGCGTCATCCAGAAAGACCTGGTTGACCCGATCGCCCGGAAACTGCTGGCGGGGGAGATCGAGGACGGCAGCGTGATTGCCGTGTCAGCGGGCGACGGGCTGGAGATCGGCAAGGCGCGGGTGCATTAGGGCTGTAGTCAAGCTGCACCCCCTCTTTCGTCATCCTCCGGCAAGCCGCCGCAGGCGGCGCAGACCGGGGGACCCAGCGGCCTGCGATAGCAGGACACTGTCACACCCTCGCCGGTTGGAGGTTTCGCCTTCGCTGCGCTTCGGCGCCGCTGGGTGGCCCGGTCAAGCCGGGCCATGACGAAAGTAGAGGGGTGAGCGTGGCTCGGCGCTGGTGACGATCGCAAAAATCGGCGTTAGCTTTGGCGTATGGGAACGCACCGCACGTTTATCGCCACCTACATCATGGCGAGCCAACGGAACGGGACGATCTACACGGGCTCGACCTCCAACCTCGAAAGCCGGGTGTGGAAGCACAAAACCCGCGCCTTTCCGGGCTTCACCGACGAGAATGATTGCGATCAACTGGTCTGGTTCGAGCGGCACACTTGGGTCACCGATGCCATCAAGCGCGAGCGCCGTCTCAAAAAGTGGATGCGCGACTGGAAGCTGGCTTTGATCGAGGCGGATAACCCCGAATGGCGCGATCTGGCTGCCGACTGGTTCCCAGAGAACGACCCGAACTGGACCCCGCCGCCTGAAGAAGACTAACGCCCCTCCCACCCCCCCACCGCCTCCGCCGCCACCCCGTCCGTCCAGGCCTGTTTGCACGCCGCATAGGCCGCGCTGTCGTCGGGGTGGAGGGCGGCGCAGCGGGCCTTTTCCTGCGCATAGGCGTCCGCCGTGGCGGGCTCGGCGCGCAGGCGGTCGCGGAAGGCCAGATGCCAGGCGATGGCCGGGTCTCCCGTCGCATAGACATGCAGGTGGGCGGCGCGGGTGCCGGTCTGCGGATCGTCGCGGGTGAAATAGCGTCGCCCCGCCAGCCCGTTCTCGCCCCGCCAGCGCCAGCCCAGCCCGGCCAGCGCCCCGCGCGCGCCCTCGAGCGCCTCCAGACCCTCGACCTCGGCCAGCAGATCGATCACCGGCTTGGCCGCCAGCCCCGGAATGGCCGTCGAGCCCATATGATGCACCGCCCCGAACACCCCGGGCACGGCCGCGTGCAGCTCTGCAATCAGCCCCTCCGCCCGCGCGGCCCACGCGGGATCATGGGGAACAAGGACAACCGGTCTGGGCATGGGCCATGATCCCGACGGGCGAGGGAGGGGTCAAGTTGCTCCCCCTCTTTCGTCATCCTCCGGCAAGCCGCCGCAGGCGGCGCCGACCGGGGGACCCAGCGGCGCCGCAGCGAAGCGAAGGCGAAAGGTGCCGAGCGCTGCGTGCTGAACAGGTTCACGCTATCGCGTGCCGCTGGGTCCCCCGGTCGCGCTGCGCGCGCCGGAGGATGAC
>JAHJYN010000059.1 GCA_018826885.1 Alphaproteobacteria bacterium
CGAATTCGTCGTGCGCGCCAACGGCTATCTGACCACCCTCGACGACTTCCGCGCCGTGCCGATCCGCACGGCCGCGGGCGGCGTTCCGGTTCAGCTGGGCGATGTCGCCACGATACAGATCGGCCCGGAAATGCGACGCGGCATCGCCGAGTTGAACGGCGAGGGCGAGGTCGCCGGCGGTGTGGTGATCCTGCGGTCGGGCGGAAATGCGCGCGAAGCGATCACGGCGGTGCGTGAGCGACTGGAAACCCTCAAGGCCGGATTGCCGGCGGGCGTTGAGGTCGTAACCGTCTATGATCGCTCGCAGCTGATCGATCGCGCCATCGAAAACCTCAGCACCAAATTGCTCGAGGAGTTCATCGTCGTCGCGCTCGTTTGTGGCCTGTTCCTGTGGCACGCGCGTTCGGCCCTGGTGGCCATCATCACCCTGCCGCTGGGCGTGCTGGCGGCCTTCATCCTGATGCATCTGCAGGGCGTCAACGCCAACATCATGTCGCTGGGCGGCATCGCCATCGCCGTCGGGGCCATGGTCGACGCGGCCGTGGTCATGATCGAGAACGCGCACAAACATATCGAGCGATGGGAGCACGATCATCCCGACGAACGGCTGGCCGGTGAGGCGCGTTGGCGGGTGATTACCGAGGCGGCGGCGGAGGTGGGACCGGCCCTGTTCCTCAGCCTGGTGATCATCACCCTGTCGTTCATTCCGGTCTTTACGCTGCAGGCCCAGGAGGGGCGGCTGTTCGCGCCCCTGGCCTTCACCAAGAGCTACGCCATGGCGGCGGCGGCGATCCTGTCCATCACCCTGGTGCCGGTGCTGATGGGCTATCTGATCCGCGGGCGGATCCCGGCTGAGCAGAGCAATCCGATCAACCGCTGGCTGACGCACATCTACCGTCCACCACTCGACTGGGTCCTGCAACGCCCGCGCGCGACCCTGTTGATCGCCCTGGTCGTGTTCGCCAGCTCGGCCTGGCCGATCAGCCAGCTGGGCGGTGAGTTCATGCCACCAATGGACGAGGGCGACCTGCTCTATATGCCGTCGGCCCTGCCGGGTCTGTCTGCGGCCAAGGCGTCCGAGCTCCTGCAACAGACCGATCGGATGATCCGCACCGTGCCCGAGGTCGATACCGTGTTCGGCAAGGCCGGACGGGCCGATACGGCGACTGATCCGGCCCCGTTGGTGATGTTCGAAACGATCATCCGCTTCAAGCCGCGTGACCAGTGGCGGCCCGGCATGACGCCGGACAAGCTGATCGAGGAACTGGATGCGGCGGTGCGCGTCCCCGGCCTCGCCAATGTCTGGGTGCCGCCAATCCGCAACCGCATCGACATGTTGGCCACCGGCATCAAGAGCCCGATCGGGGTCAAGGTCTCCGGTGCCGACCTTGAGGCCCTCGACCGCATCGCCGCCGAGGTCGCCGAGGTCGCGAAAACCGTCCCGGGCGTCAGCTCGGCCCTGGCCGAACGACTGACGGGCGGACGCTATGTAAACGTCGACATCGATCGGCAGGCGGCCGGGCGTTACGGCCTCAATATAGCGGACGTCCAGAGTATCGTCGCGGGGGCCGTCGGCGGTGAGACCATCGGCCAGACGGTCGAGGGTCTGGCCCGCTATCCGATCAGTGTCCGCTATCCGCGCGAGATGCGTGACAGCCTGGCGGAGCTTCGGGCCCTGCCGGTCCTGACGCCATCCGGCCAGCAGATCACCCTCGGCACGGTCGCGACCCTTCAGGTCGCGGATGGTCCGCCAATGCTGAAATCCGAGAACGGGCGCCCCACGACCTGGGTCTATATCGATGTCCGCGGCCGCGACCTGGCCTCGGTGGTCGGCGATTTGCAGACGGCGGTGGCGGACAAGGTGACGCTGACCCCCGGCGTGACCATCGCGTATTCCGGACAGTTTGAATATCTGACCCGCGCGGCCGAGCGGTTGAAGATCGTGGTCCCCGCCACCCTGCTGATTATCTTCTTCCTTCTGTATCTGACCTTCGGCCGCTTCGACGAGGCGGCCCTGATCATGGCCACCCTGCCGTTCGCCCTGACCGGGGGGGTCTGGCTGCTGTATCTGCTGGGCTACCACCAGTCGGTCGCCACCGGGGTCGGCTTCATCGCCCTGGCCGGACTGTCGGCCGAGTTCGGGGTGGTGATGTTGATCTATCTGAAGACCGCGCTCAACGACCGGGGACCCGACCCGGACCCGGCGGCGGTCGAGACCGCCGTGCGCGAAGGTGCCCTGCTGCGGGTGCGGCCCAAGGCCATGACCGTGGCCGTGATCCTGGCCGGCTTGTTCCCCATTCTGATCGGCCACGGGGCCGGTTCGGAGGTGATGAGCCGCATCGCCGCGCCGGTCATCGGCGGCATGCTGACGGCACCATTGCTGTCCATGCTCGTTATCCCCGCGGGCTATCTGCTGCTTAGACGCCGCAGGTCCCGCTCGAAGGCGTCACCCCAAGGAGAAACACCATGAACCGTGCCCTGATCCTGTCCGCCGCTGCTGCCCTGGGCCTGAGTGCCTGCGGTCAGCCCGAGGCCACGCCGCCTGCCGAGACGGCACCCGCTGCTGAAATGCCGATGGGGTCGAACATGTCCGGCATGCCGATGCAGGGCGGTCAGGCCGCCATGATGGGGGCCGGAACCGGGGTCATCACGGCGGTCGACGCAGAGGCTGGAACGGTCACCATCGACCATGGCGCAATCCCGGCCGTGGAATGGCCTGCCATGGCCATGACCTTCACCGCGCCCGCCGCGGTCCTCGCGGGTGCCAAGGTCGGAGACCGGGTCGCCTTCGACGTCTCCGTCCACGACGGGGTCAATGAGGTCACAGCCCTGCGCCCGCAATAGTCGGGCAGCCGGCAGACGCCAACCGCAGCAGGATCGCGGGCCTGTCAGGAACCAGAACCGCCGGGCGCACAGGTTTGGCTGTCAGGGTTGGCGTCAGCGCGCGAACCCTTGTTCCCCGCGCCTTGGGCAGATCGCCTAAGCAGGCCTCAGTGATCGGGATTCGCCTGCGGGGCCAGCCAGCGTGACAGGTAGAGGCGTTCAAAGGCGAAGACCGCGGCGATGGCGAGACCCGCAATCAGGACAATGGCCGGATCACTTTGCAGCTTCATTGCCGTGAAGGCCGACAGGACGACGGCGTCGAAAGCCAGTGCCGCCAGGATAACCGCCCCCGCGGCACCGACCTCCTTGCGGCGGAAACGAAACACGCCCCAGTGCACGGTCATGTCCATGACGAGGTAGAAAAAGGCACCCAGTGAGGCGATGCGGCCGAGATCAAAAAAGATCGCCAGGGTCGAGGCGATGACCACTGTGTAGACCAGCGTGTGACGTTGGATGTTTCCGGGCATGCCGAAATGCCGATGCGGGATCATCTTCATCTCGGTCAGCATCGCCAGCATGCGCGACACCGCGAAAACGCTGGCGAGAACGCCGGAGGCCGTCGCAACCGCGGCCAGAACGACCGTCAGATAAAAACCCGTCTGGCCGAGCGCCGGCCGGGCCGCCTCGGCCAGGGAATAGTCCCGAGCGGCAACGATCTGGTCGATCGTCAGGCTCGATCCCACGCCGAAGGCCACGAGCAGATAGACGAGGACACAGAGCGCGATCGAAATCATGATCGCCCGGCCCACATTTCTGTGCGGGTCAGTGACTTCGGCTCCGCTGTTGGTGATCGTGGTGAACCCCTTGAAGGCAAGGATCGCCAGGGCCATCGATGCGATGAAACCCACAGGGGTCGCGTCCGGCATGGACTCCGATGCCGCGGCGAACTGGAAGCCGCTGGCCCAGAGGGCGGTGATGCCGAACAACGCGATGCCGCCGACCTTGACCGCCGCCATGACCAACGAGAAGCGTCCGACTGATCGGTTGCCTGCGATGTTGACGAGGAAGGCGAACACGATCACGCCGACGGCGAGGATCGGCACCAGTGGGCCGCCGGCGATATCGAAGGGCCGCAGGACGTAGGTCGCGAATGTCCGGGCCACGAGGCTCTCGGCGATGATCATGCTGAGCGCCATCAGCAGGGCGGCCCCTGCGGCGACGGCACCCGGGCCGTAGCATTTCTGCAGGATCGTCGCGATCCCGCCTGCCGAGGGCCAGGCGTTCGACATCTTGACGTAGCTGTACGCGCTGAATGCGGTGACGATCGCGCCGGCAATGAAAGCGAGCGGAAAAAGCGGACCGGCCAGCTGAGCGACCTGGCCCGTCAGCGCAAAGATGCCGGCCCCGATCATCACACCGGTGCCCATGGCTACCGCCCCGCCGAGCGAGATCGAGCCCTTTTTGTAGGTGCTGCCATCTTGATAATGCTGCATGTTAACTTGCCTTTGGTCGGTGCCGTTTTGCTACTACGCGGCGGGTCGGATCGCACCCCGTCGCGATCTGATACAAGTAAGCTAACATTCGCTTGCAGCCTGATCGCTAGTTTTGGGTTTGCTGGACCGGGGAGAGCCGTGCGATCGCCCCTACTCAGGCGTTACCGGGTACCGCCGAATATCATCGGGCGAGCGGATAGGCACTTGACGTCGGGCCACAAGTTCAGAATCCTGACAGAAGTAGACACCTTCGCTCGTTTCTCGCCAGTGATCGACCCGTTCTTCATCTGTCAGTCGGAGAACGTGGTCGAGCCGATGGAGCAAATTCGCACCAAGTTGTTGTATTCGAGGATTATTCTGGTCGATCTTGGGGCTTTTAACTGAGCCTCAATATTTTTTTCTTTACCAGAAACGCAACTGAGGTCGCAATAATCAATAAAAATATGAGTAATAGAACAATACCGAAGGCATGCCCGAAAAACTGTTGTTGCAAGTTGGCTTTGATTCTTGAATGTGACTGTTGTGAGTCCGTCAATCCCTGCGCAGTATTGGCCGCGATGGGACGCGTTCTCGTTGCGGTTGCGCCTCTTGCCTCTTCCGTGCTGTTTAGCCGGTAGGCTTCACTACTGTTGGCTGCAACTATGCTGTACCAGTTGTGCACCCGCACGTAGTCCTGTGGCACACCATGACCCATGTCGTAGTGATAGCCGAGGCCATTCAGCCCTGCGGTGTCCCCTTGCTCTGCCGCCTTACGGAACCACCCGGCTGCGGCACCATAGTCTCGAGGCACGCCATGGCCGTTCGCGTACATTACCCCGAGGTTTGTCTGCGCTCTGGCATTTCCTTTTTCCGCCAACGGCATCCATATTCTCAGGGCAGAGGCATAGTCGCCACGATCATGGGCTTCGTGTGCAGCATGCAGCTGCTCGGCGGAAATTTCCGTGAGTTGTAGTGTCCCAGCATTTGGGGTCTGCGCCCTTGTACTCTCTGCAGAACCAAGGGTGAGGGCTATAGTCAAAACAAACAATTGGCGGATCATGAGTCCCTCACTTTTCCGGCTGCGCCCACTCGATCTCTTGGACATCGCCCATTATCGTGGTGCCGGCTTGTCCCCCGATGATCGAAGCGAGGTCTGCAAGTGCACCGATCGCGGCCTTCCGGCCTGTTGCGGCTACAAACTGACATGCCGCAGCGACCTTCGGCCCCATCGATCCCGCCGCAAACGAGTATCCGGCAATTAAGTCTGGGGACGCACGCCGGATGGCGTACTGGGTTGGTTTCCCCCAATCAATAAAGATAGCGGGAACGTCAGTAACCATGACAAGTAAATCGGCATCAAGCTCTCGAGCAAGGAGTTCGCTGGCATAGTCCTTGTCGATCACTGCCTCGACACCGCGCAGGAGCCCGTCGTCGTCAAACGCGGTCGGAATCCCTCCGCCTCCGGTACAGATAACCAGCACGCCATGTTCCATGAGCCACCTGATCGGCTGTATTTCAAATATCCGTTTGGGAAGCGGGGAGGCGACTACGCGACGCCAGTGCTTGCCGTCTTGCTTTACGGTCCAGCCTTTCTCGCGCGTCAGGCGTTGTGCCTCTTCTTTTACATAAACGGGGCCGACAAATTTTGATGGATTGGCAAAGGCAGGGTCGGCAGGGTCCACTTCGATCATCGTAAGAATGGTCGCCAACGGCTTTTCCTTCGGCAATAGATTGCCGAGTTCCTGTTCAATCATATAGCCGATCATACCTTCGGTTTCGGCACCGAGTACGTCCAAGGGGAAAGCCTCTTCGGGCTTGTATGCCGCACCCTGGAGGGCAAGCAATCCGACCTGCGGACCGTTGCCATGCGAGATGATCAGTTCATGCTGATCGGCGAGCGGTGCTAGCGCGCGCGCCGCGATAGCGATGTTTGCTCGCTGGTTTTCCGAGGTTAGGGGTTCGCCTCGTTGCAGGAGCGCATTGCCTCCAAGCGCCACAACGATCCGCATCGCTCAACGCCCGATCGTGGCGACAAGAATCGCCTTGATCGTGTGCAGCCTGTTTTCTGCCTGGTCGAACTGGATGCCTGCCGGAGATTCGAAAACCTCATCGGTAACCTCCATTTCCGAAATGCCGAATTTCGCAGAGATCTTTCGACCGACCTCCGTCTCGGCGTTGTGAAACGCGGGTAGACAGTGCATGAATTTTACCAACGGGTTGCCAGACGCCGCGAGTAGGTCGGCATTGACCTGATAAGGTTTCAGCAGCCGGATACGCTCTTCCCAAACCTCGTCCGGCTCCCCCATTGAAACCCAAACGTCCGTGCTTATGAAATCGCAGCCTTTAACAGCTTCGGCGGGATCTTCGGTAATGGTCAGGGTCGCGCCATATCGGGCGGCCAGGTCGCGAGCTGGGCCGATGAATTCGTCACTGGGCCAATTGGTCTTGGGAGCGCCAATCCTTACGTCCATGCCCATCAGACAGCCGGCGATCATGAGGGAGTGACCCACGTTGCTGCGGCCGTCGCCGACGAAAGCGTAGGAAATTTTCTGCAAGGGCTTGTCTGCATGTTCGCGCATTGTCATCAAGTCAGCCAGCATCTGCGTCGGATGAAATTCATCAGTCAGACCATTGAACACCGGAACGCCAGCATACGAAGCCAACTCCTCGACAACGGTTTGACCAAAACCGCGATACTCGATCGCATCGTACATGCGCCCGAGAACTCGCGCGGTGTCCTTCATGGACTCCTTGTGACCAATCTGTGTGCCCGACGGGCCGAGATAGCTATAACCCGCACCCTGATCCATCGCTGCCACTTCAAAGGCACACATTGTGCGGGTGGAAGATTTTTCGAAGATCAGGCAAATATTCCTGCCCTTCAGATGCTGTTGCTCCGTCCCGGCGTATTTGGCGCGTTTGAGATCGCGGGAAAGTTCAAGCAGGTGTCGTATCGCCTTCTGGTCGAAATCGAGCAGCTTCAGAAAGCTGCGCCCGCTTAGATTATAAGCCAACTGTCGTCTCCTTGCCGGCATTTGCCGAAATTAGTGTACTTAAAAGGCGACCGGATCGCGCCAGACTGGACAGGTCATGCAGTGTCCGCCACCGCGGCCGCGGCCAAGTTCCGAGCCCCGAATTGTGATGACTTCGATGCCCGCCTTGCGGAGCTGCGTGTTGGTCGATGTGTTGCGGTCATAGGCGACCACCACTCCGGGCTCTAGAGCGACAACATTGTTGCCGTCGTCCCACTGTTCACGCTCCTGTTGATAGACATCGCCGCCGGTCTCAACGACGTGAAGTTTTTTAAGGCCCAAGGCTTCAGCTGCGATGACGAAGAGGTGCTTGTCTTCTTTCCTCACATCGATCTGGTTCGGTGCGTCGCCCGGCCGAAGGCTGTAGCCCTGAATCTGGTCGCAAACCTCAGTAAACGCCGTAACGATGTCTCGGTCACAGTGGGAAAAAACAGTATCAAGATGCATTGCGCTACGAGCCCGGGGCATCTGACACGCCACGACGTGCGTGGCGGCACCGTTCTTGAAAAGCTCTCTGGCGACCTGGCCTACTGCCTGGGGAGTCGTTCGTTCTCCCATGCCGATAAGTACGGTGCCGTTACCCCATGGCATCACGTCGCCACCTTCGAGCGTGGCGGATCCATGATCCGTATCGGGATCTCCCCACCACACCTTGTAGTCGCCGCCGGCGAATTCGGAATGGAACCTATAGACTGCAGCAACGAGCAAGGTCTCGGGGCGCCGCGCCGGCCAGTACATTGGATTTAGGGTTAGGCCCTGTCCGATCCAGCAGCTGTTGTCTCGCGGGAATTGCGTATTGGGCAAGGGTGGCAAAACGAAGCCGTGTACACCAAGATAGCTGCCAAACATGCTTTCGGTGGCGAACGGTAGGTCATGTACGGCGATCCCCCCGATGAGAAAGTTGGCAAGCTGATCGGGCGGGAGCTCGTCGAGCCAGCCGCGTAGTTCGTCCAACATGCCGATACCGACGTTGTCTTCGGTGACGCGTCTGTCCAGGATCCATGCTCTTCCTTCCTTCTTGGCCACGACAGCACCGAGCAGGTCCTGAAATTCGTAAACCTTGACGCCACGATTGCTCATCTTCATGCGAAAATCCGCATGGTCGGTGCGAGCCTCCTGCACCCATAGAACGTCGTCATACAGAAGCCGTTCGGCATTCGAAGGCGTCAGGCGAGCATGTGCAAGTCCCGGCTGGCATGTGATTACTTTGCGTAGTTTGCCAATTTCAGAATGGACACCGAACTCGGTCATGAGAAATCTCCTTTTTAGAAACGGGTAGTGGGTTCACCGAGATCGGCGAGCCCCCGGAGGGAGGCGACTACCCCAAAAGCACTGCCACGCTCAGTACGGCCATGATCAACACAGCGAGGGCGAGCAGAAGCGGCCACATGAAACGAATCCAGCGTTGATAAGGCACCCCCCCGATGGCGAGCGCTCCCATCACGACCGCAAAGGTCGGATTAATCAGGTTCACGAGACCGTTGGCGGATTGAAAGGCTGTGACAACCAACGACCGTTCGACACCCGCAAAATCCGCCAGTGGAGCCATGATCGGCATGCTGAGGACGGCAAGACCTGACGAAGACGGCACAAAGAATGACATGGCGAGCTCAATGCCGAATGCGACGTTGACAAAGCCCAACGGCGACAGTCCACCTAGTGCACCCTCTCCCGCGAAGAGCACCGTATCTGTGATGCGGCCGGCATCCATGATGACGACAATGCCACGGGCTATGCCGATGATAAGGGCCACTCCGAGGAGATCGCGGGCACCGTCGATGAAGGCGTCAACAAAGCCTTCCTCGCCCATCCAACTGACCAGCCCGACAAGCAGCGAGGCCCCCAAGAAAAGCGCCGACATCCGGTCCATCCACCAGCCTTGTGAGGACACACCCCAAATCATCACGGCAAAAGTCAGCGCAAAGATGAGCAGTACTGCCCCTTGGACGCGCGTTAGCGGACCATCATCAGCAACTTCTGAGGTCCGTGCGAACTTGGCGGCAATTTCCGCGTGCTTGTCGGCGACGATCGACTTGGCGGGGTCGCGTTTTACCATTGCAGCGTAGCGCATGACATAGGCCGTGCATGCAAACCAGCCGGTGCCCAGCAAGATTAGCCGCAGTGTGAGGCCGTTGGTAAAGGGAATACCTGCAGCGTCGGAGGCGATCACGGTTGCGAAGGGATTGATGGTCGAGCCGAGTACGCCGATCCCGGCGCCAAGCAGGATGATCGCGACGGCGACGACTGCGTCATATCCTGCGGCGATCATGATTGGGATAAGTAGTGCGTAGAAGGCGAGCGATTCCTCAGCCATGCCATAAGTCGTCCCGCCGAAGGCGAATAGCGCCATCAGAATTGGGATCATCAAATTTTCATGGCCTTTGAGGCGTCGCATGGCGCGGGAGATTCCCTTGTCGATCGCGCCAGTCTTGGCGATTACGCCCAGAAAGCCGCCAATTACCAATACGAAAAGGGCAACGTCGATGGCTCGCGCTTCAGAGCTCGCGGGGTCATAAAATCCTGCAATCGGGGCGACAAGTACGTCCCCCAAGCCCTGCGGGTTAGAGTCCACGCGCTGATAGGTGCCGGGCACGGGCACTTCCTTGCCAATCGCAGCATTCTCGACCCGGTCATATTGGCCTGCAGGAACGATCCAGCTCGCGGCTGCGACCAGGGCGATCAGTGCAAACAGGATGCTATAGGCGGTCGGAAATTTGAATGACTTGCGGGCGGCGGGGCCGTCTTTGGGATTTGTCATATCTCGGCCCATTCCTAGAACGAAAAGCTGGCGTAAAGCATGAGGTGGGCCCAGGTATTGTTGCCTCCGGTGAATTCCCTCGCGGCTGAACCGGGGACCAATACGGCGACCGCGGCAGACAGGAAGAGCTGCTCGCTCGCCTCCCAATCCAGGATCACGTTGAACTCATTGCCGAAGTCGTCGTCTTCGACGCCCAATTGGCGGGGATCGTCGAGCGCGACATCAAGCCAGATCGTCGTGATCGACACGGCTTGCGAGAGTGACGCGGTCCCCTTGACGAGGTGTGTCTTCTGGTTCGAGTTGCCGAAGATCCAGTTGCCAGTCAGTTCGCCCTGGTACCATTGAGCATAATCTGTGAAACCATAGGCAAGCGGAACAAATGCCTCGTTCTGCGACGTGCTCGGATCGTCTCCGGTGACAACCGCATAGCGATAGCTCAGCGTAGGTTCCAAAGGCAGGTCGGCGAACTTATACGTGGCTTGTGCGTACCATCCGTCGCCTTCGTAGTGTTCTGCGCCAGTCTGGTGCGCATATTCGCCAGAAAATGTCAGCCGATCGGTAGCAGAGACCGCTCCCCTGACGTCGTAGGTTTTCAACTGCTCGGCGACGCCTCCTGAGACAGGGTCGTCGAAATGCGCGACCTCGATATAGGTCGCGCCAATCGATGCCCGCTCAGAGAAGTTATATTCGGCATTGATGCCGCGAACATGCGCCGTGATACCGCCGCGCCCCGGATTGTTGCCGAGCCAAAACCCTTCCAGCAACAGATTGCCCTTTTGGAGCCGCGCGAGCGCACTTCCCCGTGAGGCCGATCGCGCGCCAAGGTAAAAGCCGCCGCGGTTTCCGCCATCGCGGCCGCCATCCTTGATCAGGAAACCCGTGCCAATCTGATAGTCAAAATCGCCGCCCAATATCTCGACGAAATCATCGGCACCAAAGTCGGCTTTCCAACCAACGTAGAGCTTCTCAAGAGTTGCAGCGCCCGGATTGTCGATTCCTGCCGCAAAACCCTCTGCGCTTTCGCCAAAAGTCTGCGAGGCAACTGCGGAAATTCCGGCGGTCAACTCTCCGCCTAAAACATCCTTTATCGTCAGGTAAAGTTGCGGTTCGATCGCAAACTCGTTCCACGTGCCGCTTTCGACCCCGATGTTGGCCTGCGCCTCGCCGAACCAGGAACCGCGTTGAAAGAAGACGACGCTCGCCGCATCAAGACCGGCCTCGACTCGCACGCGGTCTGTTTCATAGATCACCTCCTGTGCAGCCGCTTTTGTCGCCAGCATGGACAGCGGTATCGCCAGAAGCGGCCACAGACGGAAGGCTGAACACTTGAGGTGTCTTGATCGTCCCGCACGGTAGTAAGGCGGTTCGGATGTGATTTTCGAAGGGGGCATAAAATCAACTCTCAAGAAGATGCTGAAATGGCCACCGCCGATGTATGAACGCGCTGATATCGCTGGCGGGGTGATACAAACCCAGACGCGCAGACAGCCCAGCCATTACAGATCGGAAACCTCTTTCGCATCGCGCAATGGGCGGTTGGGAGAGCCAGGCATGTCCCGGGATGCGCAACAGCCGCTGAGCCAGGCCCGGCCCTTTTCCTACCGCCGCCTGGCAGCAGCCACTTGCTTGGGTCGGAGCTGATGTGGACGCGGCAGGCTAGCCATAAGATCCTCCAGCTTGGACTTGACGGCCAGGAGACGGGATGGATCCGATAGGATTCAATGTCATCGGTGCGCTGGAGCCGCAATCTCCAGGAAGTTTGGCTCAAATGATCACCACTTGGCGACACGCTGTACCCCGGGCGGCGAGCATCCAGGCATGACGAGCTCGCGCCATGTGAGTCCGCCTTTTCGTCGCGCCCTGGAAGCTCTTGATCGGGGTTGAGAGTACTCCCGGCCCGCCGGCCGACCCGCGCAGATCAAGGCGTGATCGCGACCTTCAAAACACCATCTCTCTGGTTGGAAAACAGATCGTATGCGCGCTCGATGTCATCCAGCTTGAAGCGGTGGGTCACCATCATACTCAGGTCGACTCGCCCGGATTCGATTACTGCGAGCAGTCGACGCATACGCTCCTTCCCACCAGGACAGAGAGTGGTGATGATCTTGTGATCGCCAAGGCCGGCCGCGAACGCGCTGAGCGGGATCGTCAGATCGGTCGAATAGACGCCGAGGCTTGAGAGCACGCCGCCTGGGCGAAGCACTCGCAAGGCCGCCTCGAAGGTCGCCTGGGTTCCCAGAGCCTCGATCGCGACGTCTACGCCGCGACCATCGGTCAGCCGCATGATCTCCGCGACCGGGTCGACCTTGCTGGCGTCGATGACGTGATCAGCGCCCAGTCTGCGCGAAATCGCTAGTCGCTCGGGCAAACGATCGACAGCGATGATGGTGGTGGCTCCCATCAACCTTGCCCCCACTGTGGCGCAAAGACCTATCGGCCCCTGGGCCAGGACGGCTACCGCATCACCGATTTGGACGCCGCCGCTCTGGGCCCCGCTCAGGCCGGTGGACATGATGTCTGGACACATCAGGACCTGTTCGTCCGTAAGACCCTCGGGAACGACCGCCAGATTGGTCATCGCATCCGGCACGAGGACATATTCGGCCTGGCAGCCGTCAATGGTGTTGCCCAACCTCCAGCCGCCCGCTGGCTTCCACCCGTGGCCGAACGCTCCACCATCCTGGGAGTGATGGCCGCAGAGGCAGGCATTACTGTAGCCGCCAGGGGTGATCGCGCCTGCGATCACGCGCTGCCCTTCTTTGAAACCCTGGACGGCGGATCCCAGCTTGTCGATGACGCCGACCGGCTCGTGGCCGATGATCAGACCTCTTTCGACCGGATACTCGCCTTTCAGGATGTGAACATCTGTGCCGCAGATCGTCGTGGTGGTGATGCGCACGAGGGCATCCAGCGGTCCGACGTCGGGAACAGGCTTGTCATCCAGGACAATCCTGCCGGGTTCGACAAACACTGCCGCTTTCATCTTGGCCATTGACGCGTTCCATTCTCAGATTGTGTCGGGGCGAGCCGGCCCAACCTAAGACGCGGACGGCGGGCATGGCTTACATGCGAGCGACCGTCGACGGTCGGTTTAGCGTTGCTGCGACGCCAGTCGTCTGAGCGAGCCTTGGCGCGGCTGCAAATCCCGCGGGGCCTGCTTCGAGACGATCGAGGTCTCCGCGAAGTCTGCCCGGACAGGCGGACCGGCGCGCGACTCTGTAAGTTTTCGGAACACCCGGCGTCATAACCAGAGCGCACCGCGCGCCTGCAGGCCGCATGCGTCGAGGAACGACTATGACTGAATTCAAGCTGGCGGCCGCGTGACCCGTCTCCGCGTCTGCCGCGTGGCAAGCACCAGCGCATTGGGCACGGTCGAGCTATCCGGGCTCGGCGCGATAGGGACGGCGTTCCACCTCTCGGGCCCCGCGGCCTTTCTGGGCCTGTGCACCCGCCGGCCGGCCGGCTGCGCTAGCCGCTCTGGCGATCGAGGGTCTGAGCGCCTCCCTCGTGGAGCTTTCTCCTCAATGCCAAGCCACATGGCCCCCGCCATTTTGATCGCGCCGACTTTTGAGGTCCCGCAATGCAGCTAGGAATCGTCGGATTGGGCCGCATGGGCGCCAATATCGCGCGCCGTCTGATGGCCGACGGCCACCAATGCGTCGTGCATGATCTTGACCCCGCAGCCATCGCTGCCTTGACCGAAGAGGGTGCCGTCGGGGCCGAAAGCCTGGTGGACGTGGTGCGCCAGCTCCCGCCGCCGCGACATATCTGGATCATGCTTCCTGCTGGGGCACCGACGGAGTCAGTGGTTGAGGCCCTCGCATCGGTCTTGGCCCCAGGCGACACCATGATTGATGGCGGAAACACCTACTACCGAGATGACATTCGCCGCGCCAAGGCATTGCGTGCCCGAGGTCTGAACTACATCGACGTCGGCACGTCGGGTGGCGTTTGGGGTCTGGCCCGCGGCTATTGTCTGATGGTGGGCGGTGATCGGAACGCGGTAGCGGCGCTCGATCCGATCCTGCAATCACTGGCGCCCGGACCCGGCGAGATTTTGCCAACCAGACGGCTTGAGAGTGCGGACCCGCGCCCCGAGCGGGGCTATGTGCACGCCGGACCGGTCGGCGCCGGCCATTTTGTCAAGATGGTCCACAACGGCATCGAATACGGGATGATGCAGTCCTATGCTGAAGGCTTCAACATTCTCCAGGGAAAGGCCTCCGCCAACCTGCCCGAAGCGGAACGGTTCGACTTGAACCTGGCCGACATCGCGGAAGTCTGGCGGCGGGGCAGCGTGGTCTCCTCCTGGTTGCTGGATCTCGCCGCGCAAGCGCTCGCCGACCATCCGACCCTGGACGGCTTCACAGGGGAGGTGGCGGATAGCGGTGAAGGCCGCTGGGTCGTCGAGGCCGCGATCGAGGAAGCGGTCCCGGCGGACGTATTGGCCACCGCACTATTCGCCCGCTTCCGATCGCGAGAACAGCACACCTTCGGTGAGAAGCTCCTGTCGGCGATGCGCTTCGGGTTCGGCGGCCACCTTGAACCAGACCTGAACGCTGAACTGATGGAGGGTGCTCCCGAAGCTCCGAGTGGAATCCCCCTCCGGTCGCCGGCGTGATCGGCACCCCGGAATGGACACGCGGCAACCAGCCTGTCAGCACCAACAGGTCAGTCTCCGGGCGAGGGGTCCGCGTCCGGGACGTCTTGTGAAATGCGACCCATCGCGGCCAGGGCCAATGTGGGAATCAAGACCCACTGCAGCAGTGGCGACAGTCCCGTGCCGATCGGGGGCAGGGTCGGCATCAGATCGGAGTAAGCCCAGGAGCCCCGTACTCCGGTGTTCAACCACTCACTGAAGATCGTATAGATCAGACCGCCGAACACAGTGAGTCCGGCTATCCTCAAACGGCCCCGGTTCGGCCATTCCCGATCGCCGATCACGGCCAGGCTGCCCATGAGGGTAGCGAGGGCGATCAGGAGATCGCCGGCGGTGCAATGCAGGACCGCAAACGCGATTTCGTGGGGGCTGGCGGTTGACCAGATGGTGTAGAGCGGAAGCTGGATTATTTCCCAGATCAGATGGCTGACCAGGGAGATCACGAGATAGGTCCTCAGGGCACCAAGCCACCCTGACTGCCGGTGGAATCGAAACGAGGCCTGCAGATAACTAGGCGGCCTCATGCGACCTGCCCGCGACGGCCATGGCTTGAACCTGGGGTAGCGGCTCGTTGAATCCGGGGTGGCCGAGCTGGCAACGCCGACCCGGCTGGGCCGCTTGTAGCGCCCTGGGTCGGTCGAAAATGTAGAAGCCTCGCTCGACCAGAGCTTTAACGACGTCGTCCGGGCACCGCGCATCGCGAGTGACATGTCGCTCAGGCATCGCAGGAGTGACGACCTCGGTCATGGGAGTTCCGCTCCGATCCAACCGCCGATGTATCCGTCATTTTGCTCGTGATGACATTGATCTCGATCAATGCCGGGTGCCCCGTCAAAGGTCAGCATGTCGACGCTCGACCTGGAGGACGTTTTGCGCCTGATCCTGATTGCCGGCTTGTCGATGCTGATGGGATGCACGGCCAGTCCGACCTATCGTGCAGCTCCAGGCACCGCCGAAGCCGCCCGATACTATCCGGTCGAAGCCGTGGACGTCACTGCGGTGGCGCGTGGCAAGGCGCTTGTGGAAAGTCGTTGCGCGGCGTGTCACGCCGTCGGGCCGACGGGCGAAAGTCCTCGGCCAATGGCCCCTCCGCTGCGCCATCTGGGGACTCGCTATCCGGTGACGGACCTTCAGGAAGCTTTCGCTGAGGGCATATCCAACGGTCACCCGGAGATGCCGCAGATCACCCTGGAGGGGGACGAGATCGCCGCTCTGATCGCCTACCTCCAAGATGTCCAGAACCATTCCAGGCCTTAACCGGTCGGCCACGGCTGTCCGATGCTCCAAGGCTACCCAGTCTGATACCTTCCAAGTCGGTCCTGTTTCAGCCGGATACGACAGCCTAACTCTTCATTTCTCCGAATGTCGGGCGAACCTCTGGGCAAGACTGAGGGCGGGCGCGGCGGTGTAGCGAGCGACCCGAGCACGCCAGTTGAACATTCCGGGTAGGCTCTCGCCGCGCGGCCTGTCGCCAGGCAAACAAGGGCAGGTCGGGGTATCCCGGCCGCGCCAAGACGAAGGATTCGTCAATCTCGGATCGGACCGCTCGAGTGACGGAAACAGCGCTCAGCCAATCAACCTTGAAGCTCCGGGGCAGTCGTGCACTGATGTGAACCAACAACAATCGAAAGCCGAATTGCGTTTCAAGCCATGGGCACCAGTGCAAGGTCAGGGCTGGCGGTCAGCACCCTTCCAGCCGGGTGTGCGGATCGGCGACCATTGAACGCTTGTGATAGTTGTGGAGCGAGAATCTACAGCGTTTGCGGCAGCGTCGCTGATATCGACACGGATCGGCTCGCAGCCATCGCGGAGTCCATCACATTGCCGACCGGCGCAGCGCTGATCCGCGAAGGAGACCGCGCGCCGCACATCTTCAACATCTCTTCGGGGTCCATCAGGGTCTACAAGCTCCTGCCCGATGGTCGCCGGCAGATTATCGGTTTCCTCTTCGCGGGGGACTTCCTCGGTCTGGCCGTCGGCGACACTTATGTCTTCTCGGCTGAGGCGATGGAGCCGGCGTCTCTATGCCGATTCCGGAAATCCGCGTTTAGGGCGCTGATCCGGGACAATCCGTCCCTGGAGCGCGCGCTGTTAAACCGTACCTCGAATGAGCTGGCCGCAGCCCAGAACCAGATGCTCCTGCTGGGACGCAAGACGGCGATCGAACGTGTGGCCAACTTCCTGCTCGATCTGCCCGGTCATGACCCGTTGCGTCCGACCCAAACCGATCACGTCCGGCTGGTAATGACGCGCGGCGAGATTGCGGACTATCTGGGTCTGACGATTGAGACCGTGAGCCGGGTCCTGACCCGGCTGAAAAACAAGGATGTCATCCGCCTGCTGTCACGGACGGAACTCAGGATCGTCCGTCGCGAGACCTTGCGCGCTTTCGCCGACGGCGAACTGAATTGCCTGGATGGGACTTGAGCCGGAATAGAGCTATTGTCCTTGAGTCGGGCTAAGGATGCCCCCTAGCTTTGCTCGAGGCCCTTACCGGCTGTGTCCGGGATTTTCGTCTGAACCGGCGACGGGTCCGTTTCGGGAGGGCTGGCTCCGCCTTCGTTGTCCCATCTCGACAGGGCCATTCGGCGCAGCCAAGAGGGGTCTCCGGGGAGAGGTCGGGGGTCAGTCATTCCGGTCCGGGACCCAATTGGAAGTGTCGGTTGCACGATCCACACAGTCGGCGTCGAAAGTGCGAATGCGAGAGACCACCGCTTCGACTAGCTGGCCGTGGATTGCCGAAAACTGACGCTCGGTGGCGTCCTCATCATCGACCACGCAGGAGCAAAAAGGTTCTCGCCACGGCCTGGGCCGCCAGCTCTGTGGGGGTGATGTTCGCTCGGTCCGGAGGGGACGCGTCAGATCGACCGCAGACCCCAAGGTCTTGGTGTGGTTGGCGTCGGCAAACTCCATAGGACCGGCTCCGGGGCTGGCTGGGACCCGAGCGGTCGTATGTAGCCTTGAAGCAGGGTTGTAGTCAGCCCTTCGGACCACCGCGTTGACATGGATCAATGCCTGAAAGACGTCTGCTTCGGTCGGGCGACGGTTCTGGAAATCATCCTATTCTAGAACGAAGTGCGACCGCGCCGCCGGGCCTCACCGGTCCATCGGCTGCTGCGCGGCGGCGAGAGCGGCTCGTAGCGTCGTCGCTGACGCCAACAATCCTTTGATCTCCTCCGCACTGAGGTCTGGGGACAGGACGCGTTCGACGCCACCTGATCCGAGTACGCAGGGCAGGCTCAGGCAAACATCGGTGATTCCGTACTGACCGGTCAGCAGGGTCGAGACGGGCAGAACGGCATGTTCGTCGCGCAGGATGACCTCGCAGATGCGCACGATCGCGGTCGCGATGCCGAAAGAGGTGTACCCCTTGCCCTGGACGATCCGGTAGCCGGCCTCCCGAACCGCGGTGGCGATCAGGAGCCGTTCCCGGCCCTCATCGGTGGCGCAAAATCGGTCAAGGGCCAGCCCCCCGACCCGAACGGTCGAAAACGCAGCGACTTCGCTATCGCCGTGTTCACCCAGAACCACGCCGTCTATTGAACCAGGGGCGACACCGAGACGGGCCGCGAGAGTCTGCTGGAGCCGGGCGGAGTCCAGAAGGGAGCCGGTCCCGATGACGCGATTGGCCGCGAGCCGGGAGCGTCGCAGCGCCAGGATCGTCATCAGATCCACGGGATTGGCCGCGATGAGGAGAATGCCGGCGAACCCGGCGGCCATCAGCTCGTCCACGCAAGAGATGACGATGGCCGCGCTGCGGGACACCACCGACAACCGACTTTCTGTCCCATGGGTCGCCGCGCCCGCGGTGAGAACCGCGATCTGGGCCCCGGCGGCGTCCTCATAGGTGCCGGCCCAGATTCGGGCCGGTCGGGCGAGCGCGTTGGCGTCCGACAGGTCGGCCGCTTCCGCCGCCGCCAGGGTCGGGTCACTGTCGATCAACACGATCTCGCGACAGAGGGCCCTGAGCATCAGGGCGTAGCCGGCTGTGGCGCCGACGTGTCCTGCACCGATGATCGCAATCCGTTGCTGGCCGATGATGCTCATCCGCTAGCCTCAAGCGCGGCTTGTGGTGGCGTATGGCGGGCAAGGCGCGGCCACTGCGGTCTCCGCCACGACGGCCCGTTGCCTCCGCCGATTGGCGAGGAAGGAGTCCGATCCGAAGCGTAGCAGCCGGGCGAAGTCCACGGCGAAACAGGCCGGGAACGCCCTCGGCTTGGGGTGAACAGCGGGTTCTGCCTGGTTGCCATCATCTCGGCCGAGGGCGTCGGGGGTGAGGATCGAATGGGCCATGGTTGTCCTCTCGGGATCAGGAAACGGGAATGCAGACGACCGCGACCCGGGTTCCGGGCCGGGCGTCAGTGATCTTGATCACGGCGCCGAGCTGACCCGCGAGCGCTTCGACGATGCCGGTGCCGAGGCCGGGCTTGAGCCTGGCGGGAGGCTTGGGCATGCCGATTCCGTCGTCGCGGACCGTCAATGTCCAGCCGCCCCCATGCGCGCGGTAATCGACCTCGATCCGGCCTGGCCGCTGTTCGGGGAAGGCGTGCTTCAGCGTGTTTATGACCAGTTCGGTCACGATCAGGCCGAGACTGACGGACTTGTTGGCAGGGGCGATGCTGTCGTCAGCGGTCACTTCCAGGGAGATCAGGTCGTGGTCGCGGATCATCGAGTCGCCGATGCTGCGGCACAGGTCAGTGATGTAGGCGCGCAGGCCGACGTCACCGAGGGTCGAGGTCGCGAGCTGCTGCTGGACTGCGGCCACTGACAGGATGCGCTGGTGGGCGTCGCGCAGATGCACCCGGCTTTCGTCGGACTGGACCTGGCGAGCGCCCTGGAGCAACACGCTGGCGATGATCTGCAGGCTGTTGGCGACGCGATGCTGGACTTCCTGCACGAGAACCGCCTTGTCGCGGATCAGGGCGTCCTTCTGCCGGTCGCCGGCGCGAGCCGCCGTGACATCATCGATCGACAAGAGCAGGCGCACGCCCTGGCCGTCGCCATAGTGCAGGCGGCGGGCGTTGAGGATCAGCCGCCGCGTCTCGAACCCCGCGCGGCGAAAGTCCATCTCATAGGCCTGCGTCGGACCGTCTCCAAAGGCCGTCGTTTTCAACAAGGTCGACAACTGGGGGCTCTTCCACTCGCCGGAGCCCAGGTCCGCAAGGCGACAGCCCGGTATGGCCTCGGGTCCAACCTCGAATGCTTCACGGAAAGACTGACTGGCTGCGACGATTACCGAATCTCCGTCAAGCAGCAGTGCGGGAGCGACAGATGAGCTGATCAACGACAGGGCGAGGCTGAGCCCGACGTCCGGAACCGGGGGATTCAATGAACCCATGGACGTCCCCTCTTGAGACCAAAACCGCCCGGACGATCGTCACTGCAGATAGACGGATCCGACCGGTGCGGTACGACAACCGCGAACCTTGGACGTGACGGGCGGGGTCGCACCTTGATCCAGATCACGCCCATCTGAGGTCCGGTCCTGGTGAGCCTGAGGTCGTTCAAAACAGGTGCGCCTCCGCGCTGGCGATGCCGGAGCCGTCGCGTGAAGGGCGTCCGGTGTCGCCGAGGGAAAAGCATTCTGTATGGCTTCGACCATCGACCGCGCGTATGTCGCAGACCAGTTCCGGGACCAGTTGAATGATGGCGACTGAACTGGTGGCCGGGCAGGAGACGCCGTCGGGCGTACGCCGGGCCCAGACCAGCTTGTTGACCCGGTCCGCTACGGCATTGTCGTTCACCTCATGTGCCCGGGCCGCCATGGACACCCCGAACGCACCGTGCTCGGCGCTGGACCGGATCGCCACGGAGACACGGGAATCCGCAGCGATGTTGGTAAGCTTCTGACTTTCGCGGCCCGTCACGAAGAAGAGGTTCAGTCCGTCGTTGACGTAGCCGACGGTGGAAACCTGCGGCCAGCCGTCCGGGCGGTTGACGGCGATCGACATCAACCGCTCACGGCTGAGCACAGCGATGATCGTGTCGAGGGCCTGGCCCGGGATCGGCGGATAGACTTGGGTCGTCGCAATGTTCGGCATCTCGGGCACTCCTGGGAGCCCTCGGGTATCACCTCGTGAAGTCGTTCGCCTTGATCTGCCTCAAGGCGGTCAGGTCACAGGTCGCCATCCGCATGCGCACGCAATAAATCAGGTCGCTCGACGAGAAGATCGGTCTGCGACACCAGACGGATCACGCCCTGGGTCTTGAGCCGGGTCAGCACCCGGCTGACGGTTTCGATGGTCAGGCCAAGGTAGTCGGCGATCTCGCCCCGGCTCATGGGTAACCGCACATGTCCGGCCTCGGCAGGCCTGGACAGGTCATGGCTTGGCAGATCGAGCAGGAAGGAGGCCAGCCGCTCGATCGCTGTCTTGCGCCCGAGCAACAGCATCTGGTTCTGGGCCGCCGCCAGCTCGTGGGTGGTGCGATTGAGCAGGGCGTGCTCCAGCGGCGGGTCGTCCTGGATCAGGGCCCGGAACGCCGCCTTTCTGAAACGGCACACAGACGAGGGCTCCATCGCTTCCGCTGTGAACACATAGGTGTCGCCGACCGCCAGACCGAGAAAGTCCCCCCGGAACAGGAAGCCGATGATCTGGCGACGGCCGTTAGGCAGGCGCTTGAAGACACGGACTGAACCCGAGGTGATATTGAAGACATGGGGGGCTTTGTCGCCTTCGCGGATGAGAACGGCGCCCTCATCAAGCATGACCGGCTCGGCCAAGGCCTCGAGTCGCGCCAGCGAAGCATCCGCGGTGCTGCCGCAGACCCGGCTTGCTGCGGCACCGCAGCTTGGACAGTCCTGCTCAAGTCGTCGACCGGCGCACCCCGAAGGGAGCGTGAGCAAGGCCAACAAGGGGATCTTCCTGGCTCCCATGAAAAAGGAGGGGTCCGGTTCCGGTCTGTGGTTGATCTGAATCAAAGCATCGCCGGTCTGGAAGTTCCAGGTTCACGCCATGACAGCCGTGTTCGTGACGCGCCTGACCCGCAATGCAGTCGATGAATCGTTCGCCCTGGCCCGGCTGGGGTATCCCAACATGACGTTCGCGGGCTGGCGGGAGATTGCCGGGCACCAGCTGGACGATCCGGCGCCGGTCGGCGGAATCCTCCTGGCCCGGGACGCTGCAGGCAGGCTGAAAGGGCTGCTGCTCTGTTCGCTGTCGGTCTGCATTGCGGCCAAGCCCTCGGTGCAAATCGAGCGGTTGATCAGCTTCGATATCTCCGACCCACGGTCCGTCGCCGACGCCCTGCTCGCAGAGGTGTTCAAGCTCGGTTCTCACCAGGGTTGCGAAAACATCTGTCTGGTTCGGCCTCTCGAGTCGCCGGCAGTGGCCACAGCCCAGATCCTGGCGTCGGACGTGGCGGTTCTGTGCCAGATGTTCTGAAGCGCTCAGGGTCGCTGTCGTCTTAGCCGGTTCAGGAAAGCCGGAACATTGCTCGTTGAGAGCTCTCGCGGTCAGTGTTGATGGCCCGATCTGGCCGCTCTTTCAGGGAAGCCCCGAGGCATTTCCGAGTGTCCGATGACGATCCCGCCAGCGAGGGCCGATCGACTGCGGATAGCCGATGACTCGAACCCCGATGCAACCTCTGTTTCGGACGGTCAACCGAGCTCGCTGGCCCGCCCGGATCCCTGGAAAGCGGTGGAAAAGCTCCCGGACGGCGTGTTCGCCATGGTCGTCACTAGGGTGCAGGTCGCCGAGGGCGGGGGCGACTAGCTCTGGACCAATCCGGACGCGGCGCTGGCCGCGCTCCCAACCGTATTCCGCAAGGCTCTGGAACAGGGTCTGGCCGGCTAGCGGATGGTGCGCACGGAGACCGGGCCCGCGCGCCGCCGCGGGATCACCGCCGTGTGGGAATCCATCTGCTGGAAGGCTAGGTCGACCCGGCTCGCCCCGACCGACAGATTGGTGACGTTCAGCCGCTCGATCCCGGCTGGCAGGATCGGATTTTCGACCTCGATAACGCCTTCGATGGCGTCGATGCGGACGCCCAGCGCCGCCTGCAGCATCAGGAACACCGATCCCGCCGCCCACGCCTGCGGCAGACAGGCCACCGGATAGGCGATCGGCGGCTCGCCCGGAGCCTGTTCGAAGCCGCAGAACAGTTCGGGCAGGCGCAGGTGGAAATGGCTGGCGGCGGCGTAAATCTCCCCCAGCAGCAGGGCCACGGCCCGGCGCTCGCCGTAGCGCGCCATGCCGGCGGCGGCCATGACCGTGTCGTGCGGCCAGACCGAGCCGTTGTGATAGCTCATCGGATTGAACCGCGCCTGGCCGCGCGCCAGGGTGCGCAGGCCCCAGCCCGAACGAAATTCCGCCCCCAGCATGCGTCGGGTCACCTGATGGGCCCGCTCCCGCGACGGCAGGCCACTGAACAGCAGGTGCCCGGCGTTGGAGCCGATCGCCCGGCACTGGGCCCCGTCGCCGTCGAGGGCGATGGCGTAGAATTGCTCGTCCTCCATCCAGTAGCGATCCTCGACCAGCGCCCGCACGGTCTCGGCCCGGTCGGCCCATTCCGCCTGCCGCCCCTCGCCGAGCAGCGCCGCCAGATCGGCCATCGCCTGCCAGGCGGCGAAGGCATAGCCCTGCACCTCCAGCAGGGCGATCGGACCCTTGGGAAAGCGTCCGTCGACGTGGAAGATCGAATCCTCCGAATCCTTCCAGCCCTGGTTCGAAAGGCCGGACTCGGCACCGCGCTGATAACTGATCAAGCCGTCGCCGTTGATGTCGCCGTGGTTGATCATCCAGCCCGTGGCGGCCAGCAGGTTGGGCCAGAGGCGGCGGATCAGGTCGAGGTCCCCGGTGCGCCGGGCATAGGCACCGGCCAGGGCGACGAACAGGCAGGTGGTGTCGACCCCGCCGTAATAGAGGCCGAACGGCACCTCACCGAGGGCGCTCATCTCGCCGCCGCGGGTCTCGTGCATGATCTTGCCCGGGGCCGAGTCCTGGAAGGCCGAGGTTTCGGTCGCCTGGCGCATGGCCAGATAGGTCAGCACCCCCTTGGCCAGCGACGGGTCCAGCCACAGCATCTGCCAGGCGGTGATGATCCCGTCGCGTCCAAACGGGGTCGAGAACCACGGCACCCCGGCATAGGGATAGGGTCCGGTCGGCAGGTCGGTGGTCAGCAGGGCCACGTCGGCGCGGCTCTGGTCCAGCCAGTCATTGAATCTTGGGCTGCGGGGGCCGCGGATCGAGGCCCCCCGACGCCGACGCGCCCGCATCGCCAGCCGCGCCTGCAGCGCGTTCAGCCGGAACCGCACCTCGTCCGGCGTGTCGCAGCGGTCGGGGCCGCATTCGATATACAGATCGCAGCGCCGGCCCTTGGGCAGGCTGAACATGAACTCGGCCCGCGAGTCGGTCAGCCGCGCCGGCGGTTCGGAAAAGGCCAGGCAACTGCTTCTCTCGACCGCATCCAGCCCGCGATAGCGGAAGGTGACCCGCCGCCCGTCCTGGGTCGGCGGCTCTGTCACGCCGCGCCGCGCCCGGGGCGTGCCCCGCACCTGGAAGATGTCGGCGAAATCGGCGGCGAAATCGAAGGCCAGCGGCAGCAGCACATCCTCGATGCCATGGTTGACGATCCGCACGCGCTCGAACAGACGCCGGGCCCAAACGAAGCGCCGGCGCTCGATGTGGAGCACGCCGGCCGGGGCCGAGCGTCCGCCCATCGGCGGCAGGGGGCGGTTGGTCGAATGGCAGGTGAAATAGACATTGTCCTGGCTGACGCCGGAGCTCAGCCGTGACGGCCGGACGAGGCCGACGGTCATCACCAGCCGCGAGAGCAGGCGGGTGTCATGGTCGAACAGGCCGTCGGCACCGCCCTTCAGATCCCCCCAGCCGTCGGCGACCAGAAAGGTGTCCGCGTCCTTGAGCGCCATCAGCCGCTCGGGCCCGTCGTCGTCGGCGGTCTCGGCGGCGGTCGTCTGAACCGAATAGGCGTCGTCCATAAGGGCTCCGGGCGGTTTGCGACGGCGTCAGGTTCGTTCGCGAATTCGAACGCTTGATCGCCGCATCCCGTTCATCCGGTAACGTTCAGGAGGCGGCGACTAGCCCGTGGCTGGCCACGAGGCTTCGGGTCTCGGACGGGCGTAGCGAGGTGACCACTGCGCTTGGGGTCTCGCCGGCGAACGGGCACCGGGCGAGGAGATCACCCTAGACGTCCAGATACCGGCGGGCCATGGCGGTGGGCGAGAAGCGAAGGTCAAAGTGTGCCCCCTGTTCGCAGAAGTGTTCAAGCTTGGTACCCATCAGGGCTGCGAAAGCATCTGTCTGGTTCGACCTCTGGACTCGCCGGCTTCGGAAGCGACGGTTGTGTGCCGGATGTACTGAAGCGCTCCATCGTCGCTGTCCCCGGAATGCCGAAACGACGTTGCTCGCCAAGGGCCGGCGCGCGACAATCTACTGCGCCGAAGGGGGTGGACCACCATTGAGCGGCAGTCGAATGCTGCAGCCGACGCCGGAGGCGGCATAGGAGGAGATCGCGGTGCCGCCGTGGGGACCCAGGCTGCGTGCGATCAGTTCGCTGCCAAACCCGCGTCTCGTCGGCGGGGCGACGAGAGGCCCATTGCGTTCCTGCCAGATCACATCCAGCAGCGGCGGCGCATCTACCGGAACGTTCCAGTCCACGCTCAGCCGCCCGGCTGAAGTCGATAGCGCACCATACTTCGCCGCGTTTGTCGCGAGTTCGTGCAGGACCAGCGCCAGGGCGACAGCGCCCTGTCCGTCAAGGCCGATGTCCGGTCCGGTGAGCGTGATCTTGCTGTCATCGTCCCGGTAGGGTGCCAGTTCCGACTCCAGCAAAAGTCGAAAACTGACGTCTGTCGACGAGCCGTGGACCAGCGCGTCGTTCGTCCTCGAGATCGCGGCGAAACGACCCAGCAGCGCTGCCTTGAGCTCAGTGACAGAAGCCGCCCGGCGGGCAGTCAGGGTCACGATGGCATTGACGACTGTCATGGTGTTCCGCAGCCGGTGCGCGACCTCGCTCGCTACGAGCTGGCGCTGCCTCTCCGCTGTCTTTCGAGCGCTGACGTCCCGGATAACGACAGTGACGATGTGCTGCCCGCCGATCATCTGGCGCGAAAGCGTCGCTTCTATCGCCAGTTCTTCGCCGTCCTTGCGGCGTCCCAGGACTTCTCGTCCTTGCCCCATGGATCTGCGCAATGGTGCGTTGGAAGAGCAGAAGAGGCTCACGTCTTTCCGGTGCTGATCATGAAAACGCGTCGGGATCAGCGCACCGATCGGGCCGCCCAGAACTTCGTCGCTGGCATACCCGAAGATATCTTCGGCCGCGCGGTTGAACAGGATGATACGACCGGTGTGATCGGTGCTCACGACGCCGTCGCCGATCAGAGACAGGATCGCCTGAAAATCCGCGCCGAACGGAAACTCCGTCACGAGTTTGATCTGCTCCCGCCGGCGACGATCATGGCTTTTCATCTGTTTTCATCTGCCTGGAGTCCGTGGAGCGAAAATCTCGCCCTGTCCACCCGAAGGTGACGAGCCTGGGTTTCAGGCGAGAAGCGCACCTTGTCTGCCCGACAACGTCGGCATGGGTGCCGTGGGCGGACCAGCCACGGCGACGACGCAGTTCTCCCTGGCCCTTTGGCGGTCGATGAGTGCTGTCGAGCAACGGGTGATGTCTGCGATACCCCGCCGATTCTGGGCAAATGGCCGTTGTGCCGACAGGTCGGCATAGACGTCCAGATACCGGCGGGCCATGGCGGTGGCGCAGAAGCGCAGGTCGAAGCGCGCGCGGATCGCCTCCCGGTCCAGCAGATGCGCCCGGCCGGCGGCGGCGACGGCCTGTTCCATGGTGTCGACCAGGAAGCCGGTGTGGCCGTCCTCGATGACCTCCGAGGTCGAGCCGCAGCGGAAGGCCACCACCGGCGTGCCGCAGGCCATGGCCTCGATCATCACCAGGCCGAACGGCTCCGGCCAGTCGATCGGGAACAGCAGGGCTTCGGCCCCGCCAAGGAAGGCGGACTTCTGATGGTCGCCGATCTCGCCGACGAATTCGATCAGCGGATTGCTGTCGACCATCGGCTTGATCACCGTCTCCCAATAGACCTTGTCGGCGGCGTCGACCTTGGCCGCCATCTTCAGCGGCTTGTTGAGCTTGGTGGCAATCTCGATCGCGCGGTCGGGCCGCTTCTCGGGCGAGATGCGGCCGAGGAAGGCCAGATAGCCCTCCGATTTCGGAGAGAAGCGGTAGAGATCGCCCGGCATGCCGTGGTGCACCGTCGCCTTCCAGTTGGCGTGGGGCAGGGGACGACGCTGGTTGTCGGAGATCGACACCAGACCGAACTGCGGCCAGCGTTCGTAGACGCCGCCGATGTCCTTCATGTCCAGCCGGCCGTGCAGCGTCGTCAGCGTGCGGTCGGCGTACCGCTCGAACATCGCAAACTGGATCATGTCAGTGTGGAAATGGATCACGTCGAAATCGTCGGCGCGCTTCAGCACCTCCGACAACATGACCATATGGGCCGCCAGGTCCGACTTGAACGGGGCCGGATCCAGTCGAATTGCCTGATCGCGCACCGGGATCAGCCGCGCGCGCGTCGTTGCATCGGCGCTGGCGAACAGGGTGACGTCATGGCCCAGCTCAACCAGGGCGTCGGTCAGGTGGGCGACCACCCGCTCCGTGCCGCCATACAATTTCGGGGGCACGGCCTCATACAGCGGCGTGACTTGCGCGATCTTCATGAGCGGAGTTCCGGTATTCGGGGAGAGGGGAGGCAGTTCGCCGACAAACAGGACAGCGAGGACACTCGCCGCTTCTCGATCGCACCCGCCTCAGCTTGCATTGAAGCTTGCGCTGTCCGGGTGAAATCCTTCGTGCTCAGGCCGGGTTGGATCGGTTCCAGAAACGATACAGTGATGGTCCCCGCCCGTTCTGGAAGGCCTCCGACGCCCCAGAATCGTCCCGAATCCAGGACAACAGGAAGAGCCGGGACGCCCAGCGCCTTGTATAGAAATTCGACGCCGCGCCGGAATTCGATCGGTTCACCGACCGCCTTTCGGGTGCCTTCCGGAAAGATCAGTACCGGGCGTCCGGCCGCCAGTGCCGCTCGACCTTGCAACGTCATCTCCCGGAGCGCTGCGGAGGCCGATGCCCGATCGATCAGGATCATGGGCGAGTGCCTCAGATACCAGCCCATCACCGGGATATGCAGGAGTTCACGCTTGGCCACGATCGCGACATCGGGAAACAGGACGAGGGCCGCCAAGGTTTCCCAGGTCGATTGGTGGTTGGAAACAATCAGGCCCGGCGTACGAAAAACGTGCTCCCGACCCCGTTCCTGGTGCCGTAAACCAACGATGCCCACCAGCAAGAACATAACGCCACGGGCCCAGACCCGCGACAGCATTCGTACCGTTGCGGGCGGGGACCCGGCGATCGACAGGAGTGGGATCGCCAGACCAAAGAGCGCCGTCCAAAGGCCCCACAGCCCGCCAAAAAGGAGCGTACGTAGCATAGAGACCCGCCCCTCCGTTCACGTGGCGACCAGAAGGGCCGCTTCACTCATTCAACGGACGGGGCACCGTCACTTTCATTACATTCGGGGACTGCCGTCATGTCGCGCCCCGAAACGCCATAGCACAGGTAAAGGTCTCGACGTTGGGCCCGGAGACCTCACGCTTCTTGTAAGGCATGCTTCTTTCTCGCGTCTCACCTTGCGACGTCTGTCCCTGATGGTGATCCCGATGATGAAAGGCGCTCCGTTCGATTTTACCCGAACGCACCGCCTTCAAGCTTCTTGCCAAGGCGCTTGGGCGCGCTGTTCAGCAAGGGTCGCTCGTGGTTGTCGATCCCTGTGGGGAGCGCCACGTCTTCGGCACCGACGACACTCCAACGGCAAGCATTCGGCTCAATGATCCCCGCACCCCGGCCCGGGTGCTGGCCGACCCTATGCTGAGTGTAGGTGAGGCCTATATGGACGGGACGCTTGTCCTGGAGGGTGGGTCGCTGCGCGACTTCCTGATGATGGGCGTTTCCATCGCCAATGATTTCGCCAAATCGCCATTCGCGGCGGGAGAGTTCGTCGGACCTTTCCGGAAGCGCCAACGACGCAATCCAATCGCCCGGGCTCGCGCCAATGTGGCCCATCACTACGACTTGTCCGAGGACCTCTATCGCCTGTTTCTTGACCCCGACCTGCAATACTCGTGCGCATACTTTCAGGATGGCGATGAGAGCCTTGAGGTCGCCCAGGCCAAGAAGAAGCGTCACATCGCCGCGAAGCTGCGTCTGCAGACCGGTGCCCGCGTGCTCGATATTGGAAGTGGCTGGGGTGGCCTGGCGCTCGAACTGGCAAGCCGGCATGGCGTCGAAGTCGATGGCCTGACGCTATCCGACGAACAATTGCGGGTCGCCGCTGCCCGTGTCTCCGCTGGCGGACTGGAGCCGCACGTACGCTTTCATCTTCGCGACTACCGCCATGAGACTGGAACCTACGACCGTATCGTGTCTGTCGGGATGTTTGAACATGTCGGCCAACCGCACTACCGGGAGTTCTTCAATATCGTCCACCGACTACTGGTGCCGGACGGGCTCGCGGTCATCCATGCGATCGGACGAACGGGTCCGCCAGCCGAAAACGACCCATGGATCGAGAAGTATATCTTTCCCGGCGGATACTGCCCGTCATTGTCGGAAGTGTTTACGGCGGTCGAACATAGCGGATTACGGGTGACTGACGTGGAGCTTTTGCCGCTCCACTATGCTGAAACCCTTCGGTGCTGGTCGGAAAGATTCGGCGCCAGCCGGGCCCGCGCCGCTGAAATCTATGACGAACGCTTCGGCCGCATGTGGGAGTTCTATCTCGCAGCCTGTGAAGCGGCATTCAGGGTCGGCAACATGACGGTGTTTCAGCTTCAGCTCACGCGATGCGTCACGGCTTCCCCGCCGACTCGAGATTACATGATCGACGAGGAACGCCGGTTACTTGTCTCAGAGACCAGCCCGATCAACGGGCTGTTGCCTTGTGGCGATCTATCCTGAGAAGGCAGCGAAAGCCGCTGACGGTCTGCTCATCGATGAGGCGGATCCCTCGAACGCGCGCGCTGAACCGGTGCGAGAGCCGACGAGATCATCACGCCGGACGCCGTCGGCGGGCGACGCGATCTCCCCTCGACGGTCAGGCGGGGGCTCCTCGTGACACACCACGTCCCTGCGTTTGAGTTCGCAGCGTCGGGAACATGGGGTGGAGGTGCTGACAAGGTCAAATCAGGCAATCGACCCTCGTTGGCATCGGCTCGGGCGAGGGCTGCCATCCGCATGACTGCGGCGCTGATCAAAAGTCATTCCATCGGCTCAGAGTGGCGGACCCCGGGCCAAGCCATGGGTCTGCCACAAGGCTGATCAGGGAGAGAAAGGAAGGCCGGACGGCGGGTGCTCCGTGGTGGAGCGGAGAAGGAGACCGCCATGAGACCGAACCCGACCGGGGTCTGGGCCGAGGATACGCACAAGGGCCCGCCCGCATCGTCGATGCTCATCCATGCGGCGCTGGATGATCAAGCCCTGTTGGGCTTGATGTTGAGACGGGCGGTCCATGATCCTGAAGGTGATCCTGGCAGGAACACGGATCGGCTCGCCGCCGCCTTGCTTGAGCGGTTCGCAGGTCTGGGCGCTGTCGTCGCCGCCGAGCCGGGCGAACTGTCGCGCGCGTCCGGCCTCAGCCCGCTCGCCCTGTCGGATCTCAAGCTGCTGCGTGAACTGGCGATCCGCCTGGCGCGCGATGAAACCTGTCGACGCCCCGTCATCACCTCCTGGACGGCGCTTGTGGCCTATGTCCGAACGGCGCTCGCGCATGAGCCCCGCGAGCAGTTTCGAACCCTTTTTCTTGATCGGAGGAACAACCTGCTTCGCGATGAACTGATCGCGCACGGCACAGTGGACCACGCGCCTGTTTACCCACGTGAAGTGGTTCGCCGGGCCCTCGAACTTTCGGCCTCGGCCCTGATCCTGGTCCACAATCATCCCTCCGGAGATCCGACGCCGTCGCAGGCCGATATCCAGATGACGCGCCAGGTCATCGAGGCGGCGCGGGTGTTCAATCTCCAGGTCCATGATCACCTCGTGGTCGGCCGGGAAGGGACGGCCAGCTTCAAGGCCCTCGGCCTGATCTGAGGTCATCATGACGCTGCACCGTATTGTCGCCGCCGTGGGCGGCGATCTCTATTCCGATGGCCGGCGCGCCAATATCCCCGCGCCCGGCCACAGCGCTCGGGATCGCTCGGTCTCGCTCCTGTTGACTGATGACCGGGTCGTCATTCACGGGTTCGGCGGCTCCGACTGGCGGATTGTCCGCGACCATCTGCGGAGCGCCGGCCTGATCGACCACACCGGCCGATTGATCGGTGGCGCGCGACCGGGTCCGTCCGCCCCGAGACCCGATCTCCGTGTTCGCCTTCAGACCGCTTCAGATATCTGGGCCGGCTGTCGTCCTCTCTACCGCGGTGACGCCGGGGATCGCCACCTGCGTCATCGCGCCGTCGCAGGCGTCGACGACCCCTTGAACCTCGGGTGTCATCCGGAGGCACCGATCTCTGTTTACCGACCGCGCGGTCGCGGCAGGCCCGCCCTGATCGCGCGGATCAGCGATGCACAGGATCGGCTGACGGCGGTGGAAGTGACCTATCTCGACCGGAACGGGCGGCTTGCCTCGGGCCTTCGACTGACGCGCAAGACGGTTGGCCAGGTCCCTTCGGGCGCCGCTGTTCGTCTGGCTCCGGTCGGCCCGGAGATGCTGGTCGGGGAGGGGGTGGTGACGACCCTGTCCGCCATGGACCGCTTCCAACTTCCGGGCTGGGCGCTGATGGCGGCCAACAATCTTGCCGCCTGGACGCCACCGTCTCTTGTGCGCCGCCTGCTGATCGCCGCCGACCGCGGAGCTGCGGGCGAGCGCGCCGCGGAACGACTCCGGCGACGCCTCGCGGTCGTCGGTCTGGATGTTCGCATCCGGCTTCCAGACCCCCCGTTCGGGGACTGGAACGAGGTGGCGGTGGACGCGGCCAAAGTGGAGGAGCGAGGGCGCTGACGGGCGCCGGAGCGGCGGGGATGGACCCCGAAGCCCGGCGGGAGAGCCCCCATGACCGATCTTGTTCCTGACACCATCCCGGCTGTGATCATTGAACGTGATGAGCGCACCGTTCGCCTCGGCGACGTCGGCATCGCTCGAGAGAACCTGCGGTTCAGCGAACAGCCGGATGACGACATCCCGACTCTGGCCGCTACATTGAAGGCCGCCGGCCAGCTGCAGCGCCTCACCGTCCGGCCCGGCCGGGGCCGCAAGGAGCAGCCCTGGATGGCGCTGGACGGGCGTCGGCGCCGCCTCGCCCTGGGCCTGTTGCAGGAGGCCGGCGAGATCGACGAGGATTATCCCGTCACGGTCTATGTCGAGACCGATCCGGCCCGCCAGGCGGCTGCCGTCCTGCTCACCAACACCGCCGTGCCCGTCCATGTCGCCGACATCATCGCCGCCATCGGCCGGATGCTGAAATCGAAGCTGACCGTGCCTGTGATCGCCCGGGCCCTCGGCTACGCCGAGATCGACATCAAGCGGCTGGCCGCCCTGGCCGGACTGCCTGCGGCGGCCCTTGTGGCCCTGAAGGGCGGGCGGATGACCCTCAAACAGGCCAGGCTGTTGGCCCGGCTGCCCGACAAGGCCGAACAGGCCGAACTCGCCGAGGCGGCGCTTGACGGGCATGGGTTTCAGGACTGGCGCATCACTGAGCGGCTCGACGAGGGGCGTGTCACCAGCCGGGATCGACGCTGTGCTCTCGTCGACGCGGACAGTTATGGCGAGGCGGGCGGGCGCACCGAGGCGGATTTGTTCGGGGAACTCGCGCCCGTATTGCTCGATCCGGAGATTCTGACCGACCTGTGGATGCGTCGGGCGCGCGCTATCGCCGCCGTGTTCGAGGCCGAGGGAATCGCCGTGCATGTCACCGCCGGACCCGAACCGGACCTCCCGGACGACCTTGAGGCGCTGGGCTATGTCTATCGCGGTCAGCTCCCGGCCGACGAGATGGCGCGCTACCGGGCCCAGCGCGACGCGTTCAACGCACGGGCGGACGCGGTCCGGCAGGCCCTGGCCGAGGCCTGTGATTCCGAGGCCGTTGACGCCGCGATTGTCGCCATGATCCGCGCCCGGGTGCAGGCCGACCAGACGGGGTGCGGCGGGCGGGTGGTGACGACCATGGTCATGTGGCCCGCCGCCGGCACGGGCGTCGATGTGCGCTGCTACACGCCCGAGGAGCCTGAAATCGAGGACGCCGGATCGCTCGACAGTGATCCGGCGGACCGGGCGTCGGCTCCGCCGGTCTATGTCGCTCCGGAGGCGCCGGCGCCCGAGCCTGACACCGACGGCGTCAACCACGCCCTGCATGGCGTACGCACCGAGGTGGCCACGCGCGGACTGATCCGGGCCCTGGCCGACGATCCGGGCGCGGCGCTGACGGCCCTGATCGCGCGCCTGTTCACCGTCCTGGTTCTGCGCACCCATGTGGCGCGGTCGGAGTCAGCCCTGGCCATTCTCGCCACCGGGTTCGATCCGGTGGACGGACGGGTAATCGAGACCCTGGACGGCGAGGTGCGCCAGCGGCTCGACGACCGTCGGGCGGCCTGGCAGGCGTCGGGTGAGACGGTCATCGCCTGGGTCCATGCCCTGCCGCACGGGGAGAAAATGGGGCTGCTGGCGGAACTGACCGCGATCAGTCTCGATGTCCGCGAAACCCGCACCACCCTGATCCGGCGCAGCGCCCGAACGGAGGCGGCCGAGCTGGCCGCCCTGTGCGGGGCGGACATCACGCTCCACTGGACGCCGGACGCGCCCTTCCTGCAGGCCCATTCCAAGGGACTGCTGCTGGGAATGCTGGAGAGCATGGGCGCGGAAGACGAGCGGGCGCGATCCTTGAAGAAGACTGAACTGGTCGACTGGGTCGCCGAACAGGCGGCGTCCCGGAGCTGGGCGCCGGCCGGCCTCTCCTGGGCGGGTCCGCTGCCGGACGAGGAACCGGTGACGACCGAAGAGGACGTTGGTGCTGACGTGTCCACCCACGACGACGACGGGATCGGGGCATTCACCGTCACCCCGGCGGGCGAGGCCGCCCTGGGGCCCGCCGCCGCCTGACGACGATCCGCCTCGAGCACGCCGCCCCGGTTCGCGCCGGGGCGGCGTTGTCGTGTCCGGATGCTGGTCCGGGGAAAGGCGAGGGAAGGGCGGGCGAGGACGAGCCTGCAGGACCGAGAGGGAGGCGCCCTCCGCTTCAGGCCACCGGAGCTGATCCCATGTCCTCGACCCTGTTGCTGTTCGCCGACCCCAGCGGAGATACGTCCGCCAACATCCTTGCCGCCGCCCGGGCGCTGGCGGCCCATCTGGCGCGATCCCGACCGCTCGACCGTCGGCTTGTGGCCGCCGTCATGACCACCGCATTCGGCGCGTCCGACGCCGAGGGGGCCTGGGCCTGGCGCGACGCCTATGACGCGATCGAGGCGGCGACGGTCCTGCAGATCCGGCGTCTGGCGCCCCAGGTCAGTCGTCTGGAGGATGCGCCGGCGGAGATCGCCGCCCTTCTGGCGGCTGTCTCGGCCCTGGGCCTGACCCAGACCCGGCGCAGTGAGGCGCAGGTCGCGCTGGACCAGTTCTCCACCCCGCCCCACCTGGCCGCGCTCGTGGTCCTGGCCGCCCGGGTGCGCCCCGGAGACCGTGTCCTGGAGCCGTCGGCAGGCACGGGTCTGCTGGCCGCGGTCGGCGGGGCCTGCGGCGGAACGCTGAGCCTGAATGAAGTCGCGCCGGGGCGCGCCGCTCTGCTCGACGGTCTGTTCCCCGACGCCGATCGGACCCGTCATGACGGACGCCATATCCATGACCTGAGCGCGGACGCGGGCGGGTTCGACGTGGTGCTGTGCAATCCGCCGTTCTCGGATCTCGGCGAGCATCTGTCAGCGGCCTTCAAGGCCCTGGCCGACCATGGCCGGTTGGCCGCGATCGTCCCGCTGACCGCCTTGACGGACGCAAGCCTGCTTCGACGCTTCGGTGAGGCGCGACGTGTCGTGGGGCGGTTCGCCTTTCCACCCCATGCCTTCGCCAAACACGGGACCGCCGTGGAGACGGGTCTGCTGGTGATCGATCGGGCCGAAGGCGCCGCGGAGGCCGCGCCTGTCCAGACCTCCGACGATCTGCAGGACGCGGCGCGGAAGGTTGGGGCGCTTGCGCCACGGGTCGGCGCCAGGCCGCGGACGCGCCTGCCCGTGACGACCGACGCCCTGCTGGGACCGCGCGCGCGAGGCCTGGCCCTGCCTTCGGGCCGCCTGGCCTTCCTCGCGGGTGCGGCGCCCCTGGCCTATGAAGTGCAGGCCTGGACCGGGGAGGGGCGCGATGTCGGGCTCTACCAGGCCCATGCCCTGGGGCGCGTCGTCCTGGCCGCGCCGCGTCCGCATCCGTCGCCCCTGGTCGAGTCCGGACCCATGGCGTCAGTGGCCCTGCCGCCACCGACCTATCGGCCGGTCCTGCCGCCGGCCATCCGCGATGAGGGGCGGATCTCGGACGCCCAGACCGAGATGGTGATCCATGCCGGGGAGGCGCACGCCGCGCACCTGCCCGGATGGTGGCGGCCGGATCAGGCGCCGCACCAGATGGTGCTGGTCTCCGAGGAGCAGGAGGAGGCCGTCCAGCTGCGACGCGGCTTCTTTCTCGGCGACGGCACGGGGTGCGGCAAGGGCCGCCAGATCGCCGCCGTCATCGCCGACAACATGAGCCAGGGACGGGTCCGTGCGCTGTGGCTGTCTCGAAACGACGCCTTGCTCGAGGACGCGCGGCGCGACTGGGCCGCGATCGGCGGGGGCGCCTACGACATCGTGCCGCTGTCGAGCTGGAAACAGGGGGACGCGATCCGGCTCGACCGGGGTGTCCTGTTCACGACCTATGCGACGCTGCGCCAGCCGGCCCGGGGTGACCGTCAATCCCGCCTCGACCAGATCATCGCCTGGCTCGGAGCGGATTTCGACGGCGTCATCGCCTTCGACGAGGCCCATGCGATGGCCAATGCGGCCGGCGGCGGCAAGGGCGCGCGGGGTGCGAAGAAGGCGTCGCTTCAGGGCATGGCCGGTCTGGCGCTGCAGAACCGGTTGCCCGACGCGCGGGTCCTCTATGTCTCGGCGACCGGCGCCACCACAGCCGAGAATCTGGCCTATGCCGCGCGCCTCGGCCTGTGGGGCGGACCGGAGGCCCCCTTCATGACGCGGGCGGATTTTCTGGAGGCCATGGATCGGGGCGGCGTGGCGGCGATGGAGCTGGTGGCGCGCGAGCTCAAGGCGCTTGGGCTCTATGTGGCGCGCAGTCTGTCGTTCGAGGGGGTCGAATATGAACCGCTCGTCCATCCCCTGACCTTGGACGATATCGCGATCTGGGACGCCTGGGCCGACGCCTTCCAGCTGATCCACGCCAATCTCGCCGAGGCCCTGAAGGCCACGGGCCTGAACGACGAGGACGGCAAGCCGAAGAGTGGCCAGGCGGCGTCCGCCGTATATTCGGCCTTTGAGAGCGCCAAACTGCGCTTCTTCGGTCATCTTCTCGCCGGCCTGAAGACGCCGAGCCTGATCACATCGATCCGGGAGGATCTGGTCCAGGATCGCTCGGCCGTGGTCCAGATCGTCTCGACCAATGAGGCGGTCATGGAGAGGAGACTCTCCTCCATCCCGCCGGAGGAGTGGAACAACCTCTCCATCGACCTGACCCCGCGCGAATACGTTCTCGACTATCTGCGCGAGGCCTTCCCCGTCCATCTGATGGAGGCGATCGAGGACGGGGACGGCAATGTGACCATGGTCCCGGTCATGGACGACGGTCGCCCGGCCGTCAGTCAGGAGGCGCTGGTGCGTCGCCAGGCCCTGATCGAACGGATGGCTTGCCTGCCCGCCGTACCGGGTGTGCTCGACGCCCTGCTGGAAGCCTTCGGCACGGACGACGTCGCCGAGATTACGGGCCGGTCGCGGCGGGTGGTGGTGCGTGGCGGACGGCGCATCGTCGAACGGCGCGGCGCCGCGGCGGCCCGCGCCGAAACAGACGCCTTCATGAGCGGCCGCAAGCGGGTGCTGATCTTCTCCGACGCCGGAGGCACCGGACGCAGCTATCACGCGGACCTGTCGGCGGCGAACCGGCAGCGCCGGGTCCATTATCTGGTCGAGCCGGGCTGGCGCGCGGATGCCGCCATCCAGGGCCTGGGCCGCAGCCACCGCACCCACCAGGCCTCGGCCCCGTTGTTCCGGCCGGTCACGACCGACATCCAGGGCGAGAAGCGCTTCACCTCGACCATAGCGCGCCGGCTGGACACGCTCGGCGCCCTGACGCGCGGCGAGCGCCGGACGGCCGGTGCGGGCCTGTTCCGGGCCGAGGACAACCTGGAGAGCCCTTGGGCGCGCAGGGCCCTGCTGGTCTTCTACGGCGCACTGGCCTTCGGTGAACTCGCCTCGATGACGCTCGAGACCTTCATGAACAAGACAGGTCTCAAACTGCTCGACGCCGACGGCGGTCTCAAACCCTCCGACGACCTGCCGCCAATCCACACTTTTCTGAACCGGTTGCTGGCGCTGAGGATCGCCGACCAGAACGCCCTGTTCGAGGACTTCGATCGCATCCTCTCGGGCATCCTCGAGCGCGCGGCCGCGTCGGGAGATCTGGACCGGGGCCTTGAGGACATCGAGGCCGGGGAACTGGAGGTTCTGGACCAGGAAACCATACGGACCGACGTCTCGACGGGGGCCGAGACCGCCCTGGTGACCTTTTCGCTGAGGGTTCGTCGAGACATCCTGCGCTCTGACGACGCTTTGGCCCGGGCCGCCGACATCGCCCATCAGATGGTCGTCAACGCAAAGTCCGGACGGGCGGCGATCGCCGAACTGGGCCTGACCACCGCCACGGACGAGGACCGGCTCGTCGCGGCCGTCCGTCTGATCCGGCCGGATGGACGCCAGACCCTGGCGGAGAAGACGTTCGAGGAATCCGCCTGGAAGCGAGCGGCGATCGATGACTGGCGCCGGGTCTGGGATGAGGAGGTCGCGGGAACCGATCCCTGGCTGAGGCGTGAGCTCACGCTGGCGACCGGCCTGCTGCTGCCGATCTGGGGCCGGTTGCCGGCGCGCGGGTGTTCGGTGCGTCGGGTTCGGGCGCCCGACGGCCGACGCTGGCTGGGGAGGGTCCTGGACGAGACCCAGGCCCGGGCGCTCAAGGCGAGCCTGGGCCTGGGCGACATCGGCGACGCCTGGGCGGACGGCGCCAGAACCGCCGCCAGCCTCCTCGACCGCAGCGTCCAGCTCTGTCTGGAGGGGGGCCTGTGGCTGAAACGGGCGCGGGTGATGGATCGCTGGCGGATCGAGGTGGTCGGCGGCCGGACCGATCGCGACGTCCTGGTCGCGCTCGGCTGCTTCGTGGAGATCATCGCCTTCACGCCCAGGGTCTTCATCCCGATCGACCGGCCCCGCGTCCTGGAAGCTGTGTTGCGTCGTCACCCGGTGCAGTCGGTCCTCGACGGCGCGGCGGCCTGAGTTCGGCCGGACGAGGCGAAGGCCCCGTCCGGTAAGGAGGGGACGGGAGGAAGGGAAGATGAGGGTGAAGCGGGATCGGGGAGATCGGCTCCCCGGCGCTTCGGATCAACAGGAGACTGACATGCAGACCATGGTGTTCACCGGCCGACTGGCGGCCGATCCCCAGATCAGCGACGACTTCGGCAAGGCGGTGTTCCGGCTGCTCGAGAAGCGCGGTGTCGAC
>JAHJYN010000060.1 GCA_018826885.1 Alphaproteobacteria bacterium
GCCTGGGTGAAGAAGCGGAAGATCTGCGTCAGCAGGTTCCGTTCCTTGTCATTGAGCTTGACGGCCCAGTCCTTGAGATCCTCGCCCAGCGGGATCTCTTCAGGCATCCAGTGGACCTGCTGCTGCTTTTTCCACATGTCGAAGGCCCACGGATAGCGGAACGGCTTGTAGGCCGCAGAGGGCGTCAACAGGCCGGGGGCAGAACCGGCGGATCGGGCGGGCGTGATCGGGCTGTGGGCGTTCATGCGCGTCTCGTGAACTGGAGGGGTCATCGCTGCAGGGCGAGCCCGCACAATGCGCGGACAGGCGCACCCTGCCAAGGGGGTGCGGCGCTGGATATTGTGATTGTGATCGACGAAGCCCCCAAATCTTGTGGTTAATCGCCGCAGGTCTGGGGACGGATCATTCGAAGATCAGCACCGCCAGCCCCGTCAGGGCAAAGCCGAACGCCGCGGCGATGCGGATCCAGGTCATGGGCAGCCGGGTCGCGGCCTTCTCGCCGAGGAAGACGGCCGGCGTGTTGGCCAGCATCATGCCAAGCGTCGAGCCGATCACGACCGGGATCAGGGCCTCGAACCGGACGGCCAGAGCTGCCGTGGCGATCTGGGTCTTGTCGCCCATCTCGAGCACAAAGAAGGCCGCCGTGGTCGTCAGGAAGATGCCGCGCCATGTGGTCTCCTTCGGGGCCGGTCGCTCCTCCAGCGTGTCGGGGATCAGGGTCCAGGCGCCAAAGGCCAGAAAGGTCAGGCCGATCACCCATTTGACCCAGGGGCCCTCGGCAAAGCTGGCCAGTACCGAGCCGGCGATGGCCGCCACGGCATGATTGGCCACCGTTGCCACCAGTATGCCGCACAGGATGGGCGCGGGCCGCCGCCAGGCTGCAGCCAGCAGCACGGCCAGCAGCATGGTCTTGTCGCCGATCTCGGCCAGGGCCACCAGCCCGGTCGAGACGCCAAGGGCCTCCCAGAAGGGGCCGTCCGCAAAAGGAATCACAACAGGTCACTCGGGCGGGGGCGACGGGCGAACCGGCGGTCATCGCGAACGCCCCCGCATGGATGCGCCCCGCGATGCCAGCGGTCTTGTCAAACAGCTCTGCGACCCGAAGGTCTGCCAGAGCCCCGCACGCGCCATTCCCTCCGGGCGAGGGAAAGTGTGTTGACGCGCGCCCCACTTTTGCGTGGGCGACTACTCCCCGATGACGAGGGGGCCCCTTTACGCCTCGGGTGCCTGCCGCGCAAGTCGGGCCTCGCGGTGGCGCCCGTATCGCTCCAGCGCCCAGGCGGCCAGCCACAGGCTCATGGCCCAGGCCGCGCCGACGCACCAGCCGGCCAGCACATCCGAGAGCCAGTGGGCCCCCAGATAGACCCGGGTGATGCCGACGGTCAGGGCCAGAAGCACGGCGGCCCCCAGCACCCAGGCCTTCTCGCGCCGCCGCTTCAGTCCCTGCGCCACCAGCGTCCCGAGACTCAGGTAGAATACGGTGGCCAGCAGGGCGTGGCCCGAGGGGAAGCTGGCGTTCAGCGTCTCGACCGCCTGATAGGCGACGGGCGGCCGCTCGCGCTCGAACACGGATTTCAGGCCCTCGCTGAGCCCGACGGCGCCGATCAGGCCCAGAACCAGTCGCAGGGCCGCCCCCCGGTGGCGCTGCAGCAGCAGATGCGTGACCGCCAGCAGGGTGAAGAGCGACAGGACCGATATGCCGCCGAGCGAGGTCAGGTCGGCCGCCGCCTCCTCGACCCACCAGGGTCCGAGGGGATTGCCGGGATCACCCGGTACGCGCAGCGCCTGCAGCACCTGATGGTCCAGGCCCCGGTCGCCCTGTTCCGCCATTTCCTCGGCCAGATCGAGGAACAGAAGCCCGCCCATGGCCATGACGAGGAAGGCCCCGAGCGCCGCCGCCTCGGTCCGCGCCAGCCCGACGACGCGGACCGCAAGAGGGGGGAGGACGGCGATCAATCGATGACGGATGTCGGTGACGTTCATCGCGGCCAAACGGCCAAGGTTGTGACCCGTTCCGAGGAGGCGATCACCCGATCACGATTTCGTGAAGACGGGTCCGGCGTCACCCCGGTGTCACAGGGCTTTCCACAGTCCCGAGCGGCTTGCCCCCCGATTCGCGAACAATGTGATCGTCAAGCCCGTTGACGGGTCGTTAGCGATCTGTGCCCCATATGTGGCGTCGGGACCTGCTTCGGCCACTAGATCGTGTGGTCGTTCAGGAGGCGCTGTTGCATTGGCATTCGGGGATTATCGAGCATTATGGCTGGCGTGGAAGCA
>JAHJYN010000061.1 GCA_018826885.1 Alphaproteobacteria bacterium
GCGGCGATGCCGCGCACGGCGGCCTCGTCCTCGACGAACAGGATGCGGCCGGCGCCGGACAGGTCGCGCGGCGCCTTGACCTTGACCTCGACCGGGGCGACGGCCTCGAGCTCGGCGGCGGCGGCGGCGGGCAGGAAGATACGGAAGGCCGCGCCTGCTCCCTCGACGTTGGTGACATTGATGTGGCCCCCGGCCTGTTCGACGATGCCATAGACGGTGGCCAGACCCATGCCCGTGCCCTCATTGACCGCCTTGGTCGTAAAGAAGGGCTCGAAGATCTTGTCGAGGATTTCCGGGGGCACGCCGGGACCGGTGTCGGACACCTCGATCATGGCGACATCGACGTCAGGGGCGTCATGCCAGCCCATGCCGCGCGCCGCGTCAGACGTCAGACGGCGGGTCTTGATGGTGACCACGCCGGCGCCCGGCTCGACCACGCCGCGCATGGCGTCGCGCGCATTGACCGCCAGGTTCATGACGGCGGTTTCCAGCTGGCTCTTGTCGGCCAGCACCACCGGCAGGTCGCGCCCGTGGTCGGTTTCCAGCCGCACATCCTCGCGCAGCAGCCGCCGCAGGAGGACCGCGAACTCGCCCACCAGCTCGCCCAGATCCAGACGCTCGCGCCGCACGGTCGACTTGCGCGAGAAGGCCAGCAGCTTGCGCACCAGATCGGCGGCGCGGATGGCGGTCTGGCGGATCTCGTTCAGCCCGTCATAGGACGGATCGCCCACCGGGTGGCGTTCCAGCAGGCCCGACAGCTGCAGCTGGATGGCCGTCAGCAGATTGTTGAAGTCGTGCGCCACCCCGCCGGCGAGCTGGCCGACGGCCTGCATCTTTTGCGCCTGCGACAGCTGCAGCTCCATCGACTTCTGGGCCGAGGCGTCGAACAGCCAGACGCGGCGGGCGTCGTCTTCCGGAGCGACATAGAGGTGCAGGATGCGGTCCGGATGGGCGCGGGCGACCAGCTCGATCGGACCGGCCGACCCTGCGGCCAGACGGGTGCGGGCTTCGACGACCCCCGCCGGATCGAACAGATGACCAAAGGCGGCGTCGCGGGCCGACGCCGGTCCGGTCAGCAGGGCCAGCGCCGCATTGGGCTGTTCCACCCGTCCGGCAAACAGATCGTCATGGCGGATGATGGCCGAGCCGAACGGCGCACCGGCCGCCATGGCATGGCCTTCGCGCAGGGTGCCGGTGGCGCGGGGGCGCTGGGCCTCGGCGGCCACCGCCTCGCGGCCCGGGGCCTCGGCCAGTAGGGTCTCGGGCGCGGCCCGGACCAGGAACCGACCCGGCCCGGCATGGCCGATCAGGGCCTCGACATCCTTGTTCCCCAGCGGGATCAGGGCGCGTCCCTGCTGCCCCGCGCGCGCCTGGGCAAAGGCGGCATAGAGGGCCTGGGCCGCCTTGCCGCCCCGCGTCGGCAGGCTGTTGCTGGCGCCGTCGGCCTCGTTCCAGGCGGCGTTGAAGGCCAGCACCCGCCCGTCGGACCAGACCAGGGCGGCGGGCTCGGCCAGGGCCTCCAGCATCTCGACGGCGGTGTCACCGGTCGGTTTGCGGGACTCGCTGCGGGTAAAGATCATCAGGCCGATCAGGGCGACCCCGCCAGCGGCGACGATCAGGATCAGGCCGGGCGCGCTGAGCGGATTGGTGCGAAACGCCGGATAGGCCAGGGCCCCGACCAGCAGGGCGCAGCCGATCGCCATCAGCACCAGGGTCAGATCAATCGGCGCCCCTCGGGGCAGCGGCCGGGCCGGGGTGGTCATCCCGCTCTCTCCTGCGAGGCGAATCGCCTGCCCTCTTATGCCATATCCGCCGGGCACGGATGCCAAAGTCCTAGCGCCGGCGTTTCTGGAAGACGAAGCCGATCACCTGGGCGGCGGCTTCGAAATGTTCGCGGGGAATGGTCTCGTCGACATCGACCGAGGCGTAGAGGGCGCGGGCCAGCGGCACATTCTCGACGATCGGCACATTGTGCTCTTTCGCCACCTCGCGGATTTTCAGGGCCAGGTTGTCGACCCCCTTGGCCAGACAGACCGGCGCACCGTCGCCCTGATCGGGCTCATAGCGCAGCGCCACGGAATAGTGGGTCGGGTTGGTGACGATGACCGTGGCATTGGGCACATTCTGCATCATCCGCTGGCGGCCGCGCTGGGCCCGGATTTGCTTGAGCTTGGCCTTGACGTGCGGGTCACCCTCGGACTGTTTGTAGTCTTCCTTGAGTTCCTCGCGGCTCATCCGCATGCGCTTGGCAAAGCGCATCTTCTGCCACAGGAAGTCGGCCCCGGCGGTCAGTGCGAGGAACACCAGGGTTGCGGCCATGAGCCAGACGGCCAGCTCGCGGGTGAAGGGCAGGATGCTGGCCGGCGACATGGCGGCCATATTCTCCAGCTCGCGCAGGTGAGGCTTCAGCACGAACCAGCAGACGGCGATCACGGCCACCAGCTTGACGAAGGTCTTGGCAAAATTCATCAGGCCGTCGGGCCCGAAGATGCGCTTCAACCCGGCGAGCGGGCTGATCTTCTCCCATTTGGGTTTCATCTTCTCGGCGCTGAAGATCAGACCGGACTGGGCCAGGTTCCCCCCCACCCCGCCGAGGATCACGGCCAGCGCCAGCGCCCCCAGAAAGGGCGCCGCAGCCCACAGCGCCCGCGCGCCGATCTCGACACCGGCCCCGGCCTCCAGCGCGCCGACCATGGTGTGGGGCTCGGCGATGAAGGGCAGCAGGCTTTCGGCCATCAAGGTCGCGAAAGGTCCACCGGCCATCAGCAGCACGGCGGCCGCGCCCAGCAGCGACAGGGCAGAGGCGACGTCGGGCGACTTGGCGACGTCACCCTTCTTGCGCGCGTCCTCGAGTTTTCGCGGGGTGGCTTCTTCTGTTTTGGACTCGGGATCCTTGTCCTCAGCCACCGGCGCCTCCGGCGAAGATCTGCGCCAGGCTGCGATAGCGGTCGATGAAGATGGTCCCGACCACGCCCAGCGACAGGGTGAAGATCGACAGGCCCAGCAGGATGCTGAGCGGCGCCGTGGCGAAGAACACCTGGAACTGCGGCATCACCCGCCCGACCAGCCCCGAGGCAAGGTTGAAGATGATGGCGAACACGATCACCGGCGCGGCCAGCTGGATGCCCAGCATGAAGCTGTCGGCAAGGGTGCGCACGGCCAGCTCGACAAAGTCCGCCGTGATCAGGGGCCGGACCGGGGCGATCAGCTCATACGACCCTGCCAGACCCGCGAGGAACAGGTGGTGAGTGTTGGTGGCGAACAGCAGGGTTATGCCCAGCAGGGTGAGGAAGGCCGAAATGGTCGAGCCGGGCTGGGCCTGCATGGGGTTGGTGCTCTGGGCGAAGCTGAGCGTGGTCTGCAGCGACACCACCTCGCCGGCCGTCGCCAGCGCCGTCATGAAGGCCCGCAGGATCGCCCCGATCATCAGGCCGGTGGCCACTTCGCGGATCACCCAGCCCGCCATGCCCCCGACGCTCTCCGGCAGGGCCGGCAGCACCGGGGCCGCGATCGGCCAGACCACCAGGGTGATCAGCAGCGCCAGCGACAGGCGGATGCGTGGCGGCACATAGGTCTCGCCGATGCCCGGCAGCAGCATGAGGATGGCGCCGAGACGCGCGAAGACGAGGGCGGCACCCCAGACCTGATCGGCGGTGGCGTAGCCGTCCACCCGCCTACATGCCCGCGATGCGGGCGGCGATGGTCTGCATGAAACTGCCCAGCAGGGCGCCCATCATGGGCAGGAACAGCAGCAGGGAGATGAAAATGGCGAGGATCTTGGGCGCATAGATCAGGGTCTGTTCCTGGATCTGGGTCAGGGCCTGGAACAGGCCGATGCCGACGCCGACCAGCAGGGCGACGATCAGGGCCGGCGCGCACAGCTGGATGGTCAGCCACAGGGCATCGCGCCCCACATCCATGACCTCGGCACCATTCATGACTCA
>JAHJYN010000062.1 GCA_018826885.1 Alphaproteobacteria bacterium
AAGGTGGCCGTGGCCACGGCCTGCGCCGCGCCTGCGCGCACCAGCCCCGCATCCGAGCGAGCCCCCAGCGCAAGGCCCAGGGCATCCAGAATGATCGACTTGCCGGCCCCGGTCTCGCCGGTCAGCACCGTCAGGCCGGAGCCGACCTCAAGGTCCAGCCGGTCGACCAGCACAATGTCGCGAATCGACAGGGCGGTCAGCATGGCAGGCGGCCTGTCTGGCGGTCGGGATGATTCGACATGGGGCCGATCATAGCGCCGGCCCGCGCCCTGACGATGCGTTGTTCTGTGTTTAGTCCCGAATTCAGCCCCGAACTCAGCCCGGGATGATCCGGCTGAGCCAGCCTTCGCGGCGGGCTTCGGGTTCGACGTCCGGCCGCTCACCCTGATCGGTCAGCAGGGCATAGGCTTCACTGTACCAGGGGCTGCCCGGGAAGTTGTGGCCCAGCACGGCCCCATTGCGGATCGCCTCTTCCTTGAGGCCCAGCACCAGGCTGACCTCGACCAGACGATACAGGGCCTCGGGCGCATGCGACGTGCGCTGGAACTCATCGTTCTCGACGACGGTGCGATAGCGGTTCATCGCCGCCAGCGGCTGGTTGGCGCGCTGGTAGTAGCGACCGATTTCCATTTCCTTGCCGGCCAGCTGGTCATTGACCATGTCGATCTTGACCATGGCATCGGAAGCGTAGGCCGTGTCGGGATAGCGGCGCGCGACCTCGCGCAGGGCCGCCAGGGCGTTCTCGGCATAGCCCTGATCCCGGCCCACATCGGTAATCTGCTCGAAGAAGCAGATCGCTTTCATATAATAGGCATAGGCGGCCGAAGGATTGCCGGGGAACAGCTGGATGAAGCGGTCCGAGGCGGCGATGGCCTCGGCGTAGCTGTTGTTCTGATAGTAGGCGTAGATCTGCATCAGGATCGAATGCCGCGCCCATTCGGAATAGGGGTGCTGGCGTTCCACTTCCTGGAAATAGTCGATGGCGTCGCGCCACCGCTTGCGCTCGAGCCGCTCGTAGCCGGTGTTGTACAGCAGCTCGACCGGACGCTCTTCATAGGCCAGCTTCGGCCGTGCCCGGCCATTGTTGCAGGCTGCCACGGTCAGCGAAAAGACAACAACCGCTGACAGGATCAGACCGGAACGGATTTTGGAAACAGGCACTGATTGCGACCCCATGATTACCGGCCGGAAGGCGCGCTACAGCGGTCCTTCCGGGAGATGAAGCGATCTCTACACCAGCGAAACCCAAGCGCCAATCACATGCGGACCGATGTCGGATTTGGTCCGGATTGCACGTGAAGCGGCTTGATGCCTGACGTCCCGCTGTTATGAAGCGCCCACACCCCGGACGCTTCCTCTCCCTATTGGCGGTCCGATGAGGGCGAAAGGATGACGGGCCATGAAGCTGCTCTCCGGCAATTCCAACCGAACCCTGGCCCGCGCCATAGCCGATCACCTCGACATGCCGCTGACCCGGGCCGAGGTGAAGCGCTTTGCGGACAATGAGGTGTTTGCCGTCATCGAGGAAAATGTGCGCGGCGAGGATGTCTTTGTCATCCAGTCGACCAGCTACCCCGCCAATGACAACCTGATGGAACTGCTGATCATGACCGACGCCTTGATCCGGGCGTCGGCGAAGCGGATCACTGCCGTCATGCCCTATTTCGGCTATGCCCGTCAGGACCGGAAGACCGGCGGCCGGACGCCGATCTCCGCCAAGCTGGTGGCAAATATGATCACCCGGGCCGGCGCCCACCGGGTGCTGACCATGGATCTGCACGCCGGTCAGATCCAGGGCTTCTTCGACATTCCGACCGACAATCTGGTTGCGACACCGGTCCTGGCCCAGGACATTCGCGAGAACTATCCGCGCGGCGACGATCTGATGATCGTCTCACCCGACGTCGGCGGCGTGGTGCGCGCCCGGGCTCTGGCCAGCCGCCTGAACGCCGACCTCGCCATCGTCGACAAGCGCCGTCCCAAGGCCGGCGAGAGCGAGGTCATGAACATCATCGGGGACGTTGAAGGGCGCCGCTGCATCCTGTTCGACGACATCGTCGACTCGGGCGGCACCCTGGTGAATGCCGCCAAGGCCCTGATCGACCAGGGCGCAACCGAGGTGTCGGCCTACATCAGCCACGGCGTCCTGTCCGGCCCTGCCGTCAGCCGTGTGAACGACGGCCCGCTGAAGGAGCTGGTGATCACCGACTCGATCGAACAGCCGCATGAAGTGGCCTCGTGCAAGAAGATCCGCACGGTCTCGGTCGCTCCCCTGATAGGCGAGGCAATCCGCCGAATCGCCAATGAGGAGTCTGTCTCCAAGCTGTTCGATTAACGGTCGGAAAACGCTTCATCCCGCGTTATAAGAGACCGGATCGCGACGCCCTCGTCCGCGTCGCCCGAGTA
>JAHJYN010000063.1 GCA_018826885.1 Alphaproteobacteria bacterium
CAGATCGCTCTGGAACGCGTCGCCAACCCGGCCGACGTCCTGTCGGAAGGCCAGGAGGTCAAGGTCAAATTCCTCGGCTTCGACGATCGCGGCAAGACCAAGCTGTCGATGAAGGTCGTCGATCAGGAAACCGGTGAGGACATCACCGACAAGATCAACGCCGAACGCGCCGAACGCGGCGAGCCGCCGCTGTCGGACGACACGGGTGGTCGCCCCAAGCGCGAAGGCGGTGGTGACCGCGACCGCAGCCGCGGCCGTCGTCGCGACTGACGCGCAGATCCATGATTGAGAAAGAGGCCCCGTCGGAAACGCCGGGGCCTTTTTTTCGGGCGCTCTGCTGACCCGCGCGCCGCAGTCATCCGGGCCGGAGCCCGAAGCCCCCGACCCTTCAATCACCCCGCCGCGCCTCGCCTCGTCCCCGGCGATGCTCTAGACCCGCACGATGATCTCGTCATCCGCCTTCCAGCCCGACCCCGCCGGTCCGGTCGTCATCATCGGCGCGGGGCCTTCCGGGCTGATGGCGGCCGAGCGGCTGTCAGGGGCGGGCCTTGAGGTCGCGATCCATGAGCGGATGCCCTCGCCGGCGCGCAAATTCCTGATGGCCGGCCGCGGCGGGCTGAACCTGACCCACAGCGAGCCGGTGGACCGCTTCCCTGCCCGCTATGGCGAGGCGGCATCCGGGGTCATGGACTGGCTGTCCCGCTTCGGGCCGCAGGATCTGCGCGACTGGGCCGACGGTCTGGGCGCCGATACCTTTGTCGGGTCCAGCGGGCGTGTGTTTCCCCGGGCCATGAAGGCCTCGCCCTTGCTGCGGGCCTGGCTGCAGCGCCTGCAGGATCAGGGTGTGACCCTGCACACCGGCTCCCGCTGGGTCGGTTTCGAGGATGGTGCCCCCCTGTTCGAACAGACCGGGGAGCGCCGCCGTATCCCGGCCCGGGCGGTGGTGGTGGCGACCGGCGGCACCAGCTGGCCCCGGCTGGGGTCGGACGGACAGGGCCGCGCCGTGCTGGCCGAGCTCGGCGTGCCCGGTCCGGATTTCCGACCCGCCAATGTCGGGGTGCAACTGGACTGGTCGGCGGAATTTGTGGCGGCCCATGCCGGTCAGCCCCTCAAGGCCGTGGCCCTGACGATCGGACGGCGCCGGGTGCGCGGCGAGGCCATGGTGACCCGCTACGGGCTGGAGGGCGGGGCCGTCTATGCCCTCGGCCCGGAGCTGCGCGAGGCTCTGGCGCGGAAGTCGGACGGCGACGGGGTGGCCCGGCTCTATGTCGACCTGCGACCCTCGGAGACGGCAGAGGCGCTGGCGGCCCGGCTGGCCAAGGCGCCGTCCAGCCTGTCGCAGGCCAACCGCCTGCGCCGCGCTGCCCGCCTCCGGCCGGTCGAGCTCGCCCTGCTGCGTCAGGCACCGCCCCTGCCTTCGGGCGCCGACGACCGGGCCTTGGCCGAGCGGCTCAAGGGTGTGCCGCTGGCGATCACCGGCCTTCAGGGACTGGAGCGGGCCATTTCCAGCGCGGGCGGGATTGATCTGGCGGTGCTGACCCCGGGCCTGATGGTCGCGGACCATCCCGGCCTGTTCGTGGCGGGCGAATTGCTGGACTGGGAGGCCCCGACCGGGGGCTATCTGCTGCAGGCGGTGATGGCGTCCGGCGTGGTGGCCGCAGACGGGCTGCTGGACTGGATCGCGGGCGCCGCGCCGGTTAGGGAAGCCGAATGACCGATACACCCGACATCCACGGCCCCTGTCCCGACCGCTTCGCGCCGGTGAAGGACGCCTTCATCCGCAACTTCACCGACGGCCCCGAGGGGCTGGACGAGGTCGGCGCCCGTTTCACCGTCTGTCGGGCAGGCGAGGTGGTGCTGGACCTGTGGGGCGGTCAGGCCGACAGCGTGGCGAACCAGCCGTTCGGGCCGGACACCCTCGCCCCCGTCTTCTCGACGGGCAAGGCGGTCATGGCGCTGATGATCGCCTGGGCGGTCGAGCGCGGCCTGCTGGACTATGAGGCGCCGGTCGCCGAAATCTGGCCGGAGTTCGGTCAGGCGGGCAAGGCGGACATCACGCTGGCCCAGCTGATGAGCCATCAGGCCGGCCTCGCGGGCCCGTCCCCGGCCATCGACCCCACCCTCTGGTTCGAACCGGAAAAGGTCCTTGAGGTCCTGTGCCGTCAGGCTCCTCTGTGGGAACCGGGCACGGCGTCGGGCTATCACCCGATTACGGTCGGCTATCTGGCGGGCGAGGTCTTCCGTCGCGCCGACGGCCGGACGATGGGCGAGGCGCTGAAGGCCGACTTTGCTGACCCTGCGGGTCTGGACCTGTGGCTGGGCCTGCCGGAGGCCGAACACGGCCGCGTCGCCCGGATGAAGAAGCCGACCGCCGCGCCCGATCTGGGTCCGATCGACGCCATCAAGACCGCGGCCTTCCTCGACAAGGGCTCGGCCCCCGCCGGCCGCGGCTCGGCCGAGTGGCGCAAGATGGAGATCCCCTCGGCCAATATGCATGCCACGGCCGAGGCCCTGGCCCGGATGCTGGCGCTGGCCCTGCCGGAAGGGGTGGCGGGCAAGGCGCTGTCCCCGGCGACGCGCACGGCCCTGATGCAGCAGCGGATTTACGGTCCCGACCGGGTGCTGCCCTTTGATCTGTCGTGGGGCGCCGGGGTCATGCGCAATCAGGGCGAGGGGGCGGTGTTCGGGCCCAACCCCGAGACCGTCGGCCACTGTGGCTGGGGCGGGTCGTGCGCCTTTGCCGACCCGGCGACCGGCCTGACCGCCGCCTATGTCATGACGCGTCAGTCGCCGCACCTGATCGGCGACCCGAGACCTGCGGCCTTGATTGAGGCCCTGTACGCGGCGCTCTAGGAGGGCTGCTGTCCCGGGGTGTCCGGCATGGCCAGCGGGTCGGCCGGGGCGGCTGGCTCGGCGGCGGGCTGCGGCGCCGGCGACAGGTCCTGCACCGGCGAGACATAGTCCGCCATGGCGTCGAACTCCTCGAGGAAGACGGCCCGCATCGGGTCGGTCTCCATCAGCACCTCGTGCTTCGCGCCCGGCACCTCGACGTAGCGGCCGCGCCCGAGGCGTTTGGAGGCCCAGCGGTTGGTCTGCTTCCAGACGCGGTCGTCCTCGCCCGGCTGGACGATGGCGACGGGGATCTTGACGGCTTTCAAGGCCTTGGGCTTCAGCGCCCGTTCACCGAGGTCGATGGCAAAGCCCAGCCAGCCCCAGGTCGGTCCCCCGACCGCCAGGTGAGGACAGGCGTACAGCTGCTGGCGCCACAGCTCGTAGCGGGTCTCGTCCGAGGTCAGGGCGTCGTTCTCGAAGCTGTGCTCGAAGGGATCGTCCGGATCGTCCAGCACATAGTCGCCGGCCTTGCCGTGGCGCAGGTTCCAGCGCACCGCCAGCTTGACCGACCACATCGAGCGCTTGCCGGTCTTGATCTTGAGCATGGGAGCGCTCAGCACCGCGCCGGAGATACGGCTCTCGCCCATCTGCAGGCTCATCAGGTTGAGCGCGCCGCCCATCGAATGGCCGACCATGATCCACGGCCTGGGCGCCCGGTTCTCGAAGGCATCCAGCAGGCGGGCATAGTCATCGAGGAACTCCTCGACCGCCCGGGCATGGCCCTTCAGCCGGTCAGGCAGCAGCCGCGCCGACAGGCCCTGACCCCGCCAGTCATGCGCCAGCACGCAGAAGCCGCGCGCGAGCAGATTGCCGATCACCTCGAAATACTTCTCGATCGGCTCGGTCCGACCGGGACTGAGGATGACCGTGCCGCGCGGTCTGGCCGCCACCAGACTGGAGGGCGTCCAGAAGGCCGCGCGCAGGCGCAGGCCGCCCGCACCCCGGAACCACTCGCCCTCGCCGTGCGGCGGCGACGACGCTCCGGGAACCCCCATCAGCGGGGCATTGGCAGCATAGGCAGCGACTCGGTTCACTCGGGCTTCCTGAATTTGAGCGTCATCCGATCGCTCTCGCCGATCTCATCATATTCCGTGCGGTCGAAGTCCGGGTCCTGCGGCTGGCCCTGGGGTGCGGACAGCCGCATCGGGGGCAGGGTGTCGACGCCGAAGGGATGATCACGATCATCCCTTTCATTCGCGTTGATTTCGGAAGCGGACACAAAGATGAAGCCGGCCTCGGCCGCCAGCTGGCGGACATAGGCCTCCTGGACATAGCCGCTGGCGGCGATCGGATCCTGGTCTTTCTCGGCAGACAGGCGGTGCTGCTCAATGCCCAGTGTCGCGCCCGGACGCAGCACGGAATAGGCGTCGGCAAAGGCTTTCTCGGCGATGCCGGCCGCCATCCAGTAGTGCAGCCGGCTCATGAACAGCACCAGGTCGGCCGAGTTGGCCTCGGCCACCGGGCCACTGGTGGGGCCGAAATCGCTGTACTCCAGCTCCCCGTAAAGGCGGGGGTTTGCGCCGAACCGCTGCTCATAGGCGGTGACCAGTGCCGCCTGCGCCGGGTCATTGCCCAGCCCGGCCTGGAAGTTCACGGCCACATATTTTCCGCCGTTCCGCGCCAGATAGGGGGCGAGGATTTCCGTGTACCAGCCGCTGCCCGGCCAGAAGTCGACGACGGTCATCTTCGGCTGCAGATCGAAGAAGCGCAGGGTCTCGAACGGGTGGCGCCATTCATCGCGCGCGCGTTCCTCTCCCCGCCAGTCGCCGGCGATGGCCCAGGCGAGGCTCCCTTCCGGTGGGCCTTCGGGAACGGCCGGCGCATCCGGTGCCGGCTCGGCGGCCTTCTTGTCATTGCCGCAGGCTGCAACCAGACCCGCCATGCCCGCACCCAGAATCAACCCGCGGCGCGAGGGTCGCGTCAGGCCGGACACAGGCGACCGGGGCGCTCGGAAGGTCGGATCGGACATGTCGCGTTCCTGGGACACTTTCTCGGGTCGGTCACGGGTGGGCGACGCCGGGCAGGCCGACGGCCCGATCGGCTTAGCCAGCTTCGCAGGCAGGGTCAAAGCCGCCGTGCGCAATCATTCCGGCTTGCGAAAGCGCA
>JAHJYN010000064.1 GCA_018826885.1 Alphaproteobacteria bacterium
AGCTCGCCGGCAGTGATCAGGTCATCGCCGTCATAGTTGGCCTCGCCCGTCAGGCCCGTGCGCAGGAAGTGGGACAGATAGCCCCCGGCCTGGAATTTGACCGCGACCTGGCTGGTCAGATCTTCCTCGGAGCTGAACAGGCCAATCACGCCGGGGCGGTTGACGACGTTGCGGGCAAAGCCGCCCGAGAAGCAGCTGTCCAGCACGATCAGCGACAAACGGGTGTCGACGGTGGCGAACAGCTGGGCCATTTCTGTATCCGTGATCTGACCGTCACGCAGGACGATGGTCTCGGTGAGCCCGTCCAGTTCATTGCCGCTGACGGCGACAGACTGTTGCGAGCCGTGGCCGGAGAAGAAGAACAGGAAGATGTCGTCGGGGCCCGCCTGGGCCGCGACCTCGGCAAAGGCCCGGCGTACCCCGCCGACCGTGGCGTCGGCATCCGTCAGCACGACGCTAGACGGATTGAGCACGCCCTCCCGTCGGAGGTCCTCGGCCAGCTTCAGCGCGTCGTCGGCCGTATAGGCCAGGTCCGAGGAGTAGCCGCCGTAGTCCGAGATGCCGACCATGATGGCAAAGACGCGCGGGCCGCCCTGAACACCGGCCTGACGCGGCGTGCCCATGCTGAGCCCCGCTGTCAGGCTGTAGGGACCGACCTCTCCCGGCTGGAAGCTGGTCACCGAGACGGTGTAGTCGCCGTCCGCGGGCAGGGTCATGTCGATACGGCTGTTGGTGCCGTTCGGGCCGTCGTCGTTGTCCGCGGACATGTCGTCGGGGCCGCGCAGGAACAGATAGGTGTCGAAGGCGTCGGACTGCAGGTCCAGTGCCACCCGGTCGCCCCGCCGTCCCGTGATGACATAGCGGTCGGCATATTCGCCGGTGGTCAGCTGCTCATCGCTGGCCGAAAGCATGCCGGACAGGGAGACCCCGTCCGCAAAGCTGTTGCCGGCGCGCGGAGAGACCGCGGTCTCAACGCTGCCGGCGTCGCTGTTCGAGACGCTCAGGCGAAACGTGCCGGTCTCACCCGGCGCATAGCTGGTGGCGACGATCTGGTATTCGCCACTGGCCGGGAGGGTCAGGACGAGACGGCTGTTGACGCCGTCCTCACCGGTGTCGTCATCGTCATTGGCGACGGCAAAGTCACCCGGCCCCTGAACGAACAGATAGGGGTCGAACTGGTCCGAGCGCAGGGTGACCTCGATATGATCGCCCGCCTCGCCGTTCAGCGTGTAGACGGTCATGTATTCGCCGGACCGCAGGGTGTCGTTGCCGACATCCAACCGTCCCGTCACGGCTTGACCCAGGCGCACGGTGGAGCCGCCGGTTGAGGCTACCGCTGTGGCACCGCCGGCCTCTTCCAGGACGAGGGTGTAGGCGCCCGTTTCGCCAACCTCATAGCTGGTGGTGATAATCGAGACCTGACCGGCGTCGGGCATGACAAATTCGATGCGGCTGTTGCGGCTGCCGCGTCCGGTCTGGTCGTCGTCATTGTCTTCCTCGACCCCGTCGCCGCGGACCATCAGATAGGGGTCGAACTCGGCCGAGTTGAGTCGCACCACATAGGTCTGGCCGGGCGTGCCGGTAAACGACCAGCTGTCGGCGTACTCACCGCTCGAGATGGCATCGTCGGAAGTGCTGAGCTGGCCGGCATTGGCGGAGCCGTCCTGGGCGCGGCCGCCGCCCTGGGCGGCAATGCGGGGGCCGGCACCCTCCTGCAGGCTCAGCGTATAGCGGCCGCTTTCCCCGGGCGCGAAGGTGGTGGCCTGGATGCGGTACTGGCCGTTGGCCGGCAGGCGCACGGTCAGCTGGGAGTCGACATCGCCGTCGTCGCGGTCGTCGTTGAACTCGGCAAAGCCCGAGGGGCCGCGGATCATGACGTAGGAATCGACGTCGGCGGACGACATCTGGACCGTCACCTGCTGACCCGCGCGCCCTTCAAAGACATAGACGTCGACGTATTCGCCCGAGGTCAGTTGGGCGTCGCCGTCCTGGAACCGGCCCTGAACTTCACCGCCCAGCCGGATCGGGTCCTGGGCCGCAGCCGGAGCGGCGAATGCCGTCACCCCTGCGACGGCCATGACCATGCCGAGGGCCAGTGACCTGAGGTCCGTGCGGACCTCGCCGATAAGCCGGATTGAACGGAACATGGTGCAGACCTCCCCCAGGATTGCGGCCACCCTATCAACGGTATGCGGCCCCGCAAGCCTGTCTGAACCTGACGACGCGGGCCGGATGCAGCTTCCTCTTGCCAGTTCGCCCGTCGTGGCGTTCAAGCCGGGGGAGGGCCGCGACACGATGCGGCCGGGGGAGAGCCCATGTTCACCACGTTGAATGCCCAGAGCGCCCTGGGCCTGATCGTCATCGTCGCGCTCTGCTGGCTGCTGTCCGAGGACCGCAAGCGGTTTCCATGGCGACTGGCGCTGGGCGCGGTCGCGGTGCAGGCGGCGCTGGTGCTGGCCCTGTTCGCCCTGCCGGGGTCACGAGGCGTGCTGGCTGCCATCACGGGGTCGGTGGACGCCCTCGGCCGGGCGACCAACGAAGGGGCGAAGTTTGTGTTCGGCTATCTGGCCGGCGGCGACCAGCCCTATGCCGTCACCAGCGAGCCGGCCCTGTTCACCTTTGCCTTCCAGGTGCTGCCGCTGATTCTGGTGATCTCGGCCCTGTCGGCGCTGCTGTGGCACTGGAAGATCCTGAAGGCGATCACCTATGGCTTTGGTCTGTTGTTCCAGCGGACCATGGGCCTTGGCGGGGCGTCGGCGCTGGCGGTGGCGGCCAATATCTTCCTTGGGATGATCGAGAGCCCGATCGTCATCCGCGCCTATCTGGACAAGCTGACCCGGTCCGAACTGTTCCTGATGATGGTCGTGGGGCTGGCGACCGTCGCCGGTTCGACCATGGTGGCCTATGCGGCCATCCTCGCGCCTGTTCTGTCCAATGCGGCGGGGCATGTGCTGGTCGCCTCGATCGTCTCGGCGCCCGCCGGTGTGCTGCTGGCGCGCATCATGATCCCCGAGATCCCGGGGCAGGGGGGCGCGGTCGCCGACTATTCCGCCTCGCTCAAGTACGACTCGTCGATCGATGCCATCGTCAAGGGTACCTCGGACGGGCTGATGGTGGTGCTGAACATCTCGGCCGTGCTGATCGTGTTTGTGGCGCTGGTCGCCCTCGTCAATGTGATGATCGGCGGCTTCTGGCTGTTCGGGGATCCGGTCTCGGTCGAGCGGGTTCTGGGCTGGCTGTTCATGCCGGTCGCCTGGCTGACGGGCGTGTCCTGGACCGATGCGGGCGAGGCCGGGCGTCTGCTGGGCGTCAAACTGACCCTGACCGAGTTCGTGGCCTTCATCGAGCTGGGCCGGGTGCCGCCCGAGGCGATCAGCGAGCGCACCCGCATGCTGATGACCTATGCCCTGTGCGGCTTTGCCAATATCGGCTCGATCGGGATCACGGTGACTGGCCTGTCGGTGCTGATGCCCGAGCGCCGCACCGAGGTCCTGGGTCTGGTCTGGAAGGCGTTGGCGGCCGGTTTCATGGCCACCCTGATGACCGCGTCGGTGGTCGGGCTGATGCCTGCGGCGGTGTTCGGCTAGGGGCTTACCAGCGCAGGGCGAAGCGGCCGATGACCGCCCCGATCCCGGCGGCCACGGCCATGCCCATTGTGTACCAGGTGGCCACAAACGGCGCTGTAGCCTCGGGGCAGTGCAGTCCATAGGCCGTGGCGGCGATGGCGCCGGTCAGCAGGCCCAGAGCGGCGCCGGACGCCACGGGGCGCGTCGGCGCGAGGGGGCGCGCGCCAAGCCAGATCAGCGGGGCTGCAAAGACCGACATCAGCAGGATGTTCCGGGCGCACAGGGTCCAGGTCAGGCCCAGCCAGGACCGGGTCCAGTCGGTCGTTGGCGTCACCGCCAGCTCAACTCCGGCAAATACGATCGCGAGGCCGACAATCCCGAGGACGCCATACAGGGCGGAGCGAGCGCCCACCCCGGGGCGCCCCAGCCGGGTCACAAGGACCAGGGCCGCCCCGGCCATCGCCGATGTGTAGAGAGCCTTGAGCCAGAAGGTCGGCCCGGCCATGGCCGAGGCGAGGTCGGGGCGTAGCCCCAGCATCAGCAGGACGCCGACGACCGACGCCGCGAAGCCTGCGACAATCCACAGCGGATGAATCCGGGCAGGGCGTACCGGCTCCAGCCCGGCCGCGAGGGCGCCGATCAGGTCGTCAGTTTTCATGACTGACCTCGGGGGGCTGGATGCTGGCGTTCAGCGCTTTGAGGCTGCGGTGGACGCTCACCTTGGCGGCGCCCTCCGTGAAGCCGTTGCGGGCCGCGGCCTCGGCAACGCTGTATCCGCCGAGTCGGACATCCTCGACGAGGCGACGCTGGCGTCGGGGCAGGATCGACAACAGCTTTCCGAGGTCGCGACGGACCACGCCGTCCTCGACCGTATGGTCGGCGAGAAGCACATCCGCATCCTCGATCGGGACGGACACGCGGCGTCCCTGTCGGCGCAGGTGATCGATCAGCTTGTAGCGCGCGATCGCATAGGTCCAGGCCGTAAACGGGCGCGACCGGTCGTAGGTCGCGCGCTTGGCGTGGATGGCGATCAGGCAGTCTTGCACGAGGTCCTCCGTGTCGGCCTCGTGGCCCGCAAGCCGACGCTGGAAAAAGCCGGCGAGAGCGGGGCGTATCTCGGTCAGAAGCATGCGCCAGGCCACCGGGTCGCCGTCGAGGCCCCGGATCATGAGACGTTTGAGCTCGGCTTCCCTGTCGATCACGCCTCTCCCAGTTCGGTCGACTGGAGAAAAGGTTACATCGAAGGCGCCCCGCGGCGACGAAATATTTTTCTGGGCGGCCCGGTAACCGCCCTGTGCCGCCGGGCGAACTCCCTCCTGTCAGGCCGATCCGATGCGGACGGTCGCTTTCAGGAGATGAGACCATGAACACTTC
>JAHJYN010000065.1 GCA_018826885.1 Alphaproteobacteria bacterium
CACCATCTTCGATCGTCCCCCTCCCCGCAGGCGGGGAGGAGATGAAGTTTTCGCCGTCTGAATAGTCTGAACCGTCTGATCCGTCTGAAATGGATGCACCTCCGTTGGCCGGGCATGTGGCAACCGGACAGTATGGGTGCGGCGGGGACCTGGTCGGACAGAACGGTTCGGGAAGCGGCGGGGATATTGAAGGGCTTGGACATTCGGGACCCAGCCATCCGGGCCACTGCCCCCAACCTGCCGTCATCCTCGGGCTGGACCCGAGGATCGGTGTCACCCTGAACGGCTGACGGTCTGCCCGGACCGATCCTCCGATCAAGTCGGAGGATGACGACGGCAGCGAAGGACAGCCCTCCAGTTTTCTGTGGATGCTGATTCGGCAGACCTGCCGCCGCCCCGCGAATCGGGCAGAGTGATGCCATGAACGCCCTCGCCCCGATCCTGACCGACCAAGCCGGACCGGCGGCGGATCCGGCGCATCCCGAATATCAGTATCTGAACCTGCTGCGGGACATTCTGGACAATGGCGTCCAGCGCGGGGACCGGACGGGCACGGGCACCTTGGGGGTGTTCGGGCGGCAGATCCGGTTTGACCTGTCGAAGGGCTTTCCCCTGCTGACCACCAAGAAGCTGCACACCCGCTCGATCATCGTCGAGCTGCTGTGGTTCCTGCGCGGCGAGACCAATATCCGTTGGCTGAAGGACAATGGCGTCCGCATCTGGGACGAATGGGCCGATGCCGAGGGCGAGCTGGGCCCCGTCTATGGCAAGCAGTGGCGCAGCTGGACCGCGCCCGACGGCCGGGTGATCGACCAGATCGAAAAGGTCGTCCAGAGCATCCGCACCAATCCCAACAGCCGCCGGCACATCGTCACGGCCTGGAACCCGGCCGATGTCGACGACATGGCCCTGCCGCCCTGTCACTGCCTGTTCCAGTTCTTCGTCGCCGACGGAAAGCTGAGCTGCCAGCTGTACCAGCGCTCGGCCGATATCTTCCTCGGCGTGCCGTTCAACATTGCCAGCTATGCGCTGCTGACCCTGATGATCGCCCAGGCGACGGGGCTGGAGCCCGGCGAATTTGTCCATAGTTTCGGGGATGTGCACCTGTATCTGAATCATATGGATCAGGCCGAGGAGCAGCTGTCGCGCGCGCCGCGCCCCTTCCCCACCCTGACCCTGGCCCCGCGCGACGACCTGTTCGCCTATGAGCTGTCGGACGTGACGCTGGAGGGCTATGACCCCTGGCCCCACATCAAGGCCGTGGTCGCGGTGTGATGGACCTCAAGGCCCTGCAGGCCGATGTCCTGCGCATATCCGACATCTATGCGGCGGAGCACGGCATCGACCGTGACCGCGACTGGGCGCTGCTGAAGCTGCAGGAGGAGCTGGGCGAGTTGACGGCCGAGCATCTGCGGCTGAGCGGTCGGGCGCGCGGTGAGGCGGATGCGGGAAAGCTGGGTGACGAGGCGGCGGATGTGCTGGGCATGCTGCTGATCTATTGCGACGGCGCGGGCATTGATCTGGAAGCCGCCATGCAGCGCAAATGGCTGCACTGGCTTGAAAAGGCCCCCGCATGATCCGCCCTCGCCTGTCCCTTGTCGCGGCCCGGGCGCGGAATGGCGTGATCGGGATGCAGGGTGATCTGCCCTGGCGGCTGCGCGGGGATCTGCAGCGGTTCAAGGCCGTGACCATGGGCAAGCCGTGCCTGATGGGGCGGGCAACGTGGGAGAGCCTGCCGCTCAAGCCCCTGCCCGGCCGGCTGAATCTGGTGCTGACCCGCGATGAGAGCTTTGAGGCGACGGGGGCCGTCGTCTGTACCAGCCTGCCCGAGGCGCTGGAGATGGCGCGCGAGCAGGCGCGTGAGGACGGGGTCGACGAGATCTGCGTGATCGGCGGGGCGCAGCTGTATGAGGCGGTGCTGGACCGGGCCGACCGGCTGTACCTGACCGAGGTCGAGGCCGAGCCGGAGGGCGACACCCACTTTCCGGCCTTTGACGAGGCGGCCTTTGTCGAGGTGGCGTCCGAGGCGCATGATGCGGGCGAGAAGGACGACCACCCCTATGTGTTTCGCACCCTGGACCGGAGAGCCAAATGATCGTCGCCACCACCAATGACCTGCCCGGCCACCGCGTGGTGCGGGTGCTGGGCATGACGCGCGGG
>JAHJYN010000008.1 GCA_018826885.1 Alphaproteobacteria bacterium
TCATTGAGCCCGAATACCCCCGTCGGGGGTTGAAACAGACGGAGACGGCCCGACCTTAGAGGAATGACCATGACCCAGACTGCGGAGATCGCACCCGACCGCCCGACCGATTCCACCCTTGAAGCCGAGATGATGGCTCTGGGCCGAAAGGCCCGCGCCGCTGCCCGTGATCTGGGCCTCGCCTCGCCCGAGACGCGCACCCGCGCCATTTCCGGGATGGCTAAGGCCCTAAGGGCCCGATCGGCCAAGGTGCTGGAGGCCAATGCCGCCGATCTTGAAGCCGCCAAGGCCAAGGGTATGGCCTCGGCCATGATGGACCGGCTGGCGCTTGACGAGACACGTCTGGAGGGCGTCATCGCCGCCCTCGAAAAGATCGCCGCCATTCCCGATCCGGTCGGGGTGGAGACTGCCCGATGGACGCCCGACAACGGTCTCGACATCGCCCGGGTGCGGACCCCCATCGGGGTGCTGGCTATCATCTATGAAAGCCGCCCGAATGTGACCGCCGATGCGGCGGCCCTGGCGGTTCGAGCCGGCAATGCCGTCATTCTGCGCGGCGGTTCGGAATGCCTGCGCTCGAATCTGGCCATCCACGGCGCCCTTGCCGAAGGCCTGGAGCAGGCGGGCCTGAGCCCCGATTGTGTGCAGATCGTCACCACGCGCGACCGCGCCGCGGTCGGCCATATCCTGCAGGGCCTGAACGGCTCGATTGACCTGTTGATCCCGCGTGGCGGCCGCTCGCTGGTCGAGCGGGTCCAGACCGAGGCCCGGGTCGCCGTGCTGGGCCATCTGGAAGGCGTCAACCACGTCTATGTCGACGCCAGCGCCGATCCCGACATGGCCCGCGACATTGTGGTCAATGCCAAGATGCGCCGCGTGTCGGTCTGCGGCGCGGCCGAGACCCTGCTGGTCGACAAGGCCGGGGCCGAGCGACTGCTGCCCGGGATCGCCGGGGCGCTCAGCGCTGCCGGCTGCGAACTGCGGGCCGACCCGGAGGCCCGCAAGATCATCCCTGAGGCCGCCGAGGCCACCGACGCCGACTGGCCCACCGAATATCTGGCGGCCATCCTGTCGGTGAAGCTGGTCGATGGTATCGATGGCGCACTGGACCACATCGCCCGCTACGGCTCGGGTCATACCGAGGCGATCGTCGCGTCGGACGAGGCCGTGGTTGATCGCTTCCTGTCCCAGGCCGATGCCGGCATCGTGCTGGCCAATGCCTCGACCCAGTATGCGGACGGGGGCGAGTTCGGCTTTGGCGGCGAGATCGGCATTTCCACCGACCGCCTGCACGCCCGCGGCCCGGTCGGGGCCGAACAACTGACCAGCTTCAAATATGTGGTGCGCGGCAAGGGCCACGCCCGGCCCTGACGCTTCGGCAATAAATCGAGACAAGCGGGGGCGGGGGTGTTAGGGCACGCGTGAGCATAAGCCCTGCCGAGACCCCGTCCTTGCGCTTTTTCCATGCCGGACCTGCCCCCCGGACGTCGGGACCCCGCCCCGGCGGCCTGAACGATGGGCTGCTGCTGTATCCCGGCATGCGGGTTGGCCTGTTCGGTGGCTCGTTCAACCCGGCCCATGACGGTCACGCCCATGTGGCCGGGACGGCGCTGCGCCGTCTGGGTCTGGATCGCGTCATCTGGCTGGTCTCGCCGCAGAATCCGTTGAAGTCCGACGCCGAGACCGCGCCCCTTGCCGAGCGCATGGCCTCGGCCCGGCACTGGGCCGACCGGGTCGACGGCGCGCGCCACATGGTCATCTCCGACTTCGAGTCGCGCGTCGGCACGACCCGTACCATCGACACGCTGAGGGCCCTGACCGCCCGCTATCCGGGTGTGAAATTCGTGTGGCTGATGGGCTCGGACAACCTGGCCAGCTTCCATCGCTGGCGCGGCTGGACGGACCTTTTGTCGCTGATGCCGATGGCGGTCGTGGCGCGCCCCGGCAGCCTGCTGGAAAGCCGTTCGGCGCCCGCCGCCCTGCGCTATCGCCGCTACCGGATTCAGGCGCATGAGGCCCATACACTGGCGGATCGACAGGCCCCGGCCTGGGTCTATCTGACGGCGCCGCTCAACCGGACCTCCTCGACGGCCCTGCGCGCCGAGGCCGCCGCCGCGCGACAGTGACCGCCGGGCGGGGATGTGCTAGGCTGATGCCTGACCTTTTGTCGACTGGAGTATTCCGCTGACCCCCTCGCCCGCGCACGATGCGCACGCTGACGACACGACCCATGCCGATTCCGACGGCCCGGACAGTCCTGACGCCCGATCCATGGAGCTTCCGACCGGAAGCACGCCTCTTGAAACCGCTCTCCTGGCCAAGCTGGACGAGGACAAGGCGCAGGACATCGTCCTGATCGACCTCAAGGGCAAAAGCCCGATGTCCGACACCATGATCGTGGCTTCGGGCCGCTCGCACCGCCACGTCAGCGCCCTGGCCGACCACCTGCTGCGCACCCTCAAGGAGCACGGCTTCGGCAAGGCCAAGGTCGAGGGCCTGCCCCATTGTGACTGGGTGCTGATCGACGCCGGGGACGTGATCGTTCACCTGTTCCGGCCCGAGGTGCGGACCTTCTACAACATCGAGAAAATCTGGGCCGTGGACGCGGCCCACCGGACCGCCCGCAACTAGGGTTGCCGGACGGGGGACCCGCTTCGTGAAGCTGTCGATCGTTGCCATCGGCCGGGCCGGACGGGGCCCCGAGGCGGACCTCGCGAGTGACTATGCCCTGCGCGCCGGCCGCACCGGTCGGGGCATCGGGCTGGGCCCCTGCGAGTTGATTGACGTCGAGCCGAAGAAGTCCGGCCCGGGCCCAGAAGGGGTCGCCCTGCTGACCGCCACCACGGGCGCGCGCTTGATCGCCTGTGACGAGCGCGGCAAGACCTTTTCCTCGCGCGCCTTCGCCGACCTGATCCGCGACATCCGGGACGGGGGCGAGCGCCACCTGGCCTTTGTCATCGGCGGGGCTGACGGCCTGGACGACGTGGTCCGCGATGCGGCCTCGCTGACGCTGGCCTTCGGTCCCCAGACCTGGCCCCACGCCCTGGCCCGCGCCATGCTGGCCGAGCAGATCTACCGCGCCACCACCCTTCTGGCCGGCACGCCCTACCACCGGGACTGAGACGGATGGTGCGGATCCTGCTGATGGTCGTCCTGTTGCTCGGCATGGTCGGGCCGGTGTCCGGCCAGTCCGGCGCGCGCCCGGACCCCGAGGCGGTCGCCGGTATCCAGGCCCGGTATCGGGATGCCGTGATCCGGACCCGGCGGATCGAGGCGGATGTGGCGGCGCTGGATCGCCGCATGTCTGCGACCGTGTCCCGTCTGGAACGCCAGCCCGTCGCGGATGACGACACTGTGGTGCGCCAGCGTCGACAACTGGATGCCGCCGGCCGTCTGGAAGCCCGTGCGCTCGAGGAGCTGGCCCTCGCGCGGGGGCCCCTCACGCGGGTTCTGGGGGCCTTGCAGACCCTGACCCGGCATCCGCCGCCGCCGCTGGTCGTCCCCACGCAGGAGGCCGTCGATACGGTCCGCGCGGCCGTATTGATGAAGGCTCTGGTCGTTCCGCTGACGCAGCAGGTTGAACGGGCGGATCGCCGCCGCGCCGCCGTCGTCGCCGAGCGCCGAGCCCTGGCCCTGCAGAGCGAACGCCTGTTCGTCAGCGAGAGCCAGACCGGCGACCTGCAGGCCACACTGCAGTCGCGGCTGGTGTCGGACCGCGCTCGACGCGCCGCCCTGCGGGCCGAGGCGCAGCGGGCCCGTCGCGAGGTCGAGGCGCTGGAGGCCCGCCTGCGCGCCGCCGGGGCCCCGGTGCCGGATGTCGCCGTCAGCCAGACCCCGGCGCTCAGGCTGCCGAACGGGCGCGACACCCTTCTGGCTCCGGTCGAAGGGTCGCCCTCGACCCGGTTTGGCAAGGGCTCGACCGGCTGGCAGTGGCAGGCGGCAGGGCAACCGGTCATCGCGCCGCTCGAAGCCGAGGTCATCCATGCGGGGCCGCTGGACGGATGGGGGCAGGTGGTCATCCTTGATGCCGGACCTGGCTGGCGCGTTGTTCTGTCCGGGCTGGCCGCGCTCGATGTCGCCACCGGTGACCGGGTCGTGACCGGCCAGAGGCTGGGCGCCGGACACGCCCGCCTGCCTGTCGTACTGGAGTTGAGGCGCGAGGAGCTGGCCGTCGATCCTTCGCCCTGGCTGGACTGAACGCCGCCGGTCACGTGAAGCTGGCGCAGAATTTATACCGTAGCTGGGGTTTCGCCTCGATTTGGTCCCGGGTTCCACTATTTGATAAGGCCATTGACTGACCTGTGGGGGCGACCCCGCGCACGGGCCGGGTCCGGCCACAAGGAAAGACAAACGTATGCGTAGACTGTTGCTCGTCGGATGTGCGGCCCTGGCGCTCGGGGCGGGGGCTGCGGCCATGGCCCAGCAGAACGTCCGCAACAACGAGACCTTCCGGATGCTGGAGCTGTTCGGCGATGTGCTCGCCGTGGTGAAGCAGGCCTATGTGGTCCCGGTCGATGATCGCAAGCTGATCGAGGCGTCGCTCAGCGGCATGATGACCGCGCTCGACCCTCACTCGAGCTATCTGGCCCCCGCCGGCTTTGGCGAACTGCGCGAGCGGACCGAGGGGCAATATTCGGGCGTCGGCCTGACCATTTCGGCCGAAGGCGGCTTTGTGAAAGTGATTTCGCCGATGGACGGCGGTCCCGCCGCCCGCGCCGGGGTCCAGGCCGGGGACGTCATTTCGGCCATTGAAGGCTCGACCGCGGCCGGCCTGTCCGTCTCCGAGGTTTCTGAAAAGCTGCGCGGTGCGGCCGGCACCGAGGTTCGGGTCACCTTCCTGCGCGATGGTGCCGAGCCGCTGGAGGTCACCCTCACGCGCGAGATTATCAAGATCGAGTCGGTCACCGGCCGGGTCGAGGGCGATTTCGGCTATGTCCGTATCTCGACCTTCAATGAGAACACCGGGCGCGAGCTCAACGAGGTGATGGCCCGGCTGCAGTCCGAGAACCCCGGCCTCAAGGGGTATGTGGTCGACCTGCGCAACAACGGCGGCGGCCTGCTGACGGCGGCGATTGCCGTGTCGGATGCCTTCCTCGAGCGCGGCGAGATCGTCAGCCAGCGGGGCCGCAAGCCCGATCAGATCGAGCGCTATTCGGCCCGTCCGGGCGACCTGGCCAACGGCCTGCCGATCGTGGTGCTGGTCAACTATGGCTCGGCCTCGGCCTCGGAAATCGTCGCCGGCGCCCTCCAGGATCACGAGCGGGCAACCGTTGTCGGCCTGACCAGCTTCGGCAAGGGCTCGGTCCAGACCGTCATCCCGCTTCGCGGCGGCGAGGACGGGGCCCTGTCGATCACTACGGCCCGGTATTACACGCCGTCCGGGGCCTCGATCCAGAAGATCGGCATCGAGCCGGACCTCGAGGTCTCGCGCTCCTTCGCTGAGGCCGGCATCGTGGCGCGGTCGAACTTCATCTATTCCGAAGCCGCCTATTCCACAGCGCTGGATGCCTCGATCGGGGCCGAGCGCAAGGGGCCCCATGTGCCGTTCGAGGCCCCGGGCGAGGACTATCCGGAGGACACCGACTATCAGCTGGAGCGCGCCTATGACGTGCTGCGCGCCGGCGGCCGCCTCGACCAGCTGGCCGCCGCGCCGGAAGGGATCGTCGTCACCCCGCCGGGCACCGAGCCGACCGAAATGGCCGCCACGTCCGATCCGGAATAGGGCGCGGCCCGTCCATGGGTCATGGTGAATGCCGCGTTAGGGTTTCTTAACCGGCGACGGGCATTCTGCGCCCAAATGGCCTGAACCGCATGGGCGGCCGGGCCGTGACGCCGTCCGGGTCCGCATGTCCGAGTCCAGTTTCGCCAAACGCCAGTCGCGTCTCGCCGCCAAGGCCGGGTCTCCGCCGCGCCGCGTCGACCTGGGCGCGGCCCGCAAACAGATCGTGGCCTTTTTCCGTAAGCCGCCGGTGGCGGTGGCCTCGGCCGGGCTGCTGGTGCTGCTCAGCGCCGGCCTGTTCATCGCCGTCCTCGGTGACCCCCGCGCCGGCCTGCCCTCGGCTCGCGTCGATCTGAAGCGCGAGGTCGTGGCCGAGCGGGCCCCGACCGGCATGGAAGCCTTCTCCATGGGGGTCGAGGATGCCTGGCTGACCCTCGGTGCCGACCCGGAGGCCCTGGGCTCCGAGGCCGTCATCACCCTGCCCGACGGGGCCAGTGTCTCGGGCTCGGGCGAGGGGATCACCGCCCCGCGCATCGCCGCCACCACCCCGCTGCCGCGCGCCCCCATCGACGGCCTGAGCCGCCCGGGTCCGGCGGGCCCCCTGCCGATCATCGCCACCGACGGCCGCACGCCCGCCGAGGCCTATGCCCGTCCGTTCCGCCCGAACGGCAAGCCGCGCGTGGCCCTGATCGTCGGCGGTCTGGGCCTGAATGCCACCACGACGCGCGCCGCCATCGAACGCCTGCCCCCGGAAATCACCCTCAGCTTCGTGCCCTATGCCGACGACCTGCAGGCGTGGATCGATCTGGCCCGCGCGCACGGGCATGAGGTGATGATCGAGATCCCGATGGAGCCGACCGGCTATCCCGACAATGACCCCGGTCCCTACACCCTGCTGGCCGATGGAGGGGTCGAGGATGTCGGCGGCAAACTGCCGTGGCTGCTGGGCCGCGCCACCGGCTATTTCGGCGTGACCAACTATCTGGGCGACCGCTTCATGACCTCGGATGCCGCCTTCGGCGCCATGCTGGGCACCCTGCGCACCCATGGGCTGGCCTTCATCGATGACGGTCAGGCGCGCCGTCGCCCAGGCGCCTGGTCGCGCGCCACCGCCGACCGCGTGATCGACGAGACCCAGACCCCGGTCGCCATCATGGGCCAGCTCAATGCCATTGAGGCCATGGCCAAACAGCGCGGTGATGCGCTGGGCACCGGCTTCAGCTATCCCGTGACGGTCGAGGCCGTGGCCCGCTGGGCTGCCGGACTGGACGCGCGCGGCCTGCAACTGGCCCCCGCCAGCGCCATGACCCGCCGCCCGGGGCGCTAGTCCCGGTGAGCGAGCGCGACCTCTCCCTCTATCGCCCCAATGTCGGCGTCGTGGTCTTCAATGCCGAGGGCCGCGTCTGGCTGGGCCGCCGGATCGGCACGCCGGACCCGTGGAACTGGCAGTTCCCCCAGGGCGGTGTCGACAAGGACGAAGATCTGGAGGCCGCCGCCCGCCGCGAACTGTTCGA
>JAHJYN010000009.1 GCA_018826885.1 Alphaproteobacteria bacterium
AGCGACCGTGACGGCGGCCAGGAGGAGCGCTACTGACAGCGGAACCGAACACGGTTGTTCCACTCCGCCCGAAGCGGTCCCGTACCGCCCCGGTAGCCAAACTTGCCGAAGCTGAAACGTCTTCCCCTGCGGCCCCTGAGCGGCCGCAGGTCGAGCGCGTGCGCGTGCTGCGCCAGTTCGAACTGGTCGAGATGGTCAAGGCCTATGACCCGTCTGCGGACGAGGGGCTGATCAACAAGGCCTATGTCTATGCAATGAAGATGCACGGCTCGCAGCTGCGGGCCTCGGGGGATCCCTATTTCGCCCATCCGATCCAGGTCGCGGGCATCCTGACCGACTACAAGCTGGATACGGCGACCATCGTCACCGCCTTGCTGCACGATGTGGTCGAGGACACTTCGGCGACGCGCGACGATATCGCCGCCATGTTCGGCGAAGAGGTGGCTGAACTGGTCGAGGGCGTGACCAAGCTCAGCCGTCTTGAACTTCAGGCCGAGCATACCCGTCAGGCCGAGAACCTGCGCAAGTTCATTCTCGCCATTTCCCGTGACGTCCGGGTGCTGCTGGTCAAGCTGGCCGACCGGCTCCACAACATGCGCACCCTTCATTACGTGAAGCCGGAGAAGCGCGAGCGGATCAGCCGCGAGACGCTGGAGGTCTATGCGCCGCTGGGCCGGTCGATCGGCATCCATTCGATCGCCCTCGAGCTTGAGGAACTGGCGTTCGAGCACCTGAACCCGATCGCGCACACCGCCATCAAGCGGCGGCTGGAGGCGCTGAAACAGGAGCAGGGCACAGCGCTGGAAGACGTCGCCCAGGAGGTCCAGGACTTGCTGGGCGCCAGGGGCGTCGAGGCCGAAGTCATCGGCCGGCAGAAGACGCCCTATTCGATCTGGCGCAAGCTGCAGCGCAAGTCGGTCGGCTTTTCGACCCTGTCCGACATCTATGCCTTTCGCGTGATCGTGGACAGCGAGGACGACTGTTACCGGGCGCTGGGCGTGATCCACCGCGCCTGGCCCATGGTGCCGGACCGGTTCAAGGACTTCATCTCGACGCCCAAGTCGAACAACTATCGCTCGCTTCACACCACGCTGGTCGGTCGCGGTGGCGTGCGTATCGAGACCCAGATCCGGACGCGGGAGATGGACCGGATCGCCGAGGACGGCGTGGCCGCGCACTGGCGCTACAAGAACAAGTCCTACGGGTTTGACCGGGAGGCGATGGAGCGGTCCGGCGGGCGCGACCCGCTGGAGAACCTGCGCCGTCTGGTCCAGATCATCGAGACCGGCGAGGGCGGCGACGACTGGGTCGAACATGCCAAGCTGGAGATGTTCCTCGATCAGGTGTTCGTCTTCACGCCCAAGGGACAGCTGATCACCTTGCCGCGCGGAGCCATGCCCCTGGACTTTGCCTTTGCTGTCCACACCGAGGTCGGCGAGACCGCGGTCGGGGTGAAGATCAACGGCGAGCTGAAGCCGATGCGCACCCAGCTGACCAATGGCGATGTCGTCGAGATCATTCGCGGGTCCAAACGCGAGGTGCCGGTCGACTGGCGCTCGCTGACAGTGACGGGCCGCGCACGGTCGTCGATCCGGCGCACGATCCGCAGCTCGGAGCGCGAGGAATTCCACAAGCTGGGCCGCACCACGCTTGAGCAGACCCTGTCACGCGCAGGCAAGAGATTGAGCGATCTGGCGCTGTCGCCGGTGCTTGAAACCCTGTCGATCGAAACCGAGGACGCCCTGTTCGAAGCGATCGGACGGGGCCAGGTCCAGGCGACCAAGGTCGTGGAGATGCTGTTTCCGGCGCTCAAGGGCCAGGTTAAGGTGGCCCACGACCGGCGGCGGATCGAGGAGAGCGAGGCCCAGCTGTATGTGCGAGGCAGCGGCCTGACGCCCGGCATCAGCATTCATTTTGGCCACTGTTGTTCGCCGCTGCCGGGGGACCGCATCGTCGGCATCCTCGAGCCGGAAAAGGGCCTGACCGTCCACACCATCGACTGCGGGCGACTGGTCGAGTTCAGCGACGACGACAGCCTGTGGCAGGATCTGCAGTGGACCCCCCGCGCCGAGATGAACGCCACGGCGGCCTCGCGGCTGAAGGCCACCATTCGCAACGCCCCGGGCGTGCTTGGTCAGGTGGCGACCCAGATCGGCGAGGCGGGCGGCAATATCCTGAACCTGGTCATGACCCACCGTCAGCAGGACTTCTTTGACGTCGAGATCGACGTCGAGGTCCGCGATGCGCGCCACGCCACGACGCTGATGGCGGCCCTGCGCGCCAATGCCTTTGTCGATTCCGTCGAGCGCGTGCGCGGCTGATGGCGGATCGGCCGCCCGATAATTCGGCCCAGAGGGACTCGCCGTCCTATCGCCTGCCGGCGCTCGATCAGGACTTTTTGCTGGGCGATTCCATGCGGGGCGTCCGTTTCCTGCTGGAATACGCCAAGGCCGAGGAGGCGCTGCGGGCCTGGGGGGTGCGTTCGACCATCGTCGTGTTCGGCAGTGCCCGGGTGAAGCCCGGCACGCCCTGGTACGAGACCGCGCGAGCCTTCGGTCGCCTGGCATCCGAACGGGGAGGGGCGCTTGACGGCGCGGTCGGGGAACTGCGCAACAATGTCATCGCCACGGGCGGCGGTCCGGGCATCATGGAGGCAGCGAACCGGGGTGCCATGGACGTCGGAGCCCCTTCGGGCGGCTTCAACATCACCCTGCCGCACGAACAGGAGCCGAACGCCTGGTCGACACCCGAGCTGACGTTTCGCTTCCACTATTTCGCCATGCGCAAGATGCATCTGGCCATGCGCGCCAATGCGCTGGTCGTGTTTCCGGGCGGCTTTGGCACGTTCGATGAACTGTTCGAGCTGCTGACCCTGCGTCAGACCGACAAGGCCCCGCCGATCCCCATTGTCCTGGTGGATCGGGCCTATTGGACGTCGATCCTCAATTTCGAGGCGATGGTCGAGCACGGCGTGATCGCCGCGAGGGATCTGGACCTGATGGGATTTGCCGATGACGCCGAGGGCATCTGGCGCGAACTGCTGGCCCGTGGCCTGAAGCCGCACCAGAACCTCGAATAAGGCCGCGCTTCGGCCTTTCCTCCGGCCGCCTGTGGGGGCTAGAAACAGCGCATGAACACCGAAGACGTCCTGACCGAATTCCGTGATGCCGGCGCCCTGCGCGAGGGCCATTTCGTCCTGTCCTCCGGACTGCACAGCCCTGTCTTCCTGCAGAAGAATCTGGTGTTTATGGACACCGCCCGCTGCGAGCGGCTGTGCAAGGCGCTGGCCGAAAAGATCACGGCCACGGTCGGGCGGGTTGACGTGGCCATTTCGCCGGCCGTCGGCGGGATCATCCCCGGCTATGAGACGGCCCGGCACCTGAAGGTCCGCTCCCTCTATGTCGAGCGCGAGGGGGGCGCGTTCAAACTGCGGCGCGGCTTTGCGGTCGAGCCGGGCGAGCGCGTCGTCATGGTCGAGGACATCGTCACCACCGGCCTGTCCTCACGCGAATGCATCGAGGCGATCCGCAAGGCGGGTGGCGAGGTCGTGGCCGCCGCCTGTATCGTCGACCGGTCGGGAGGCCGGGCGGACGTGGGCGTGCCTCTGATCGCTCTGGCGACACTGGATGTGCCCGCATACCCGGCCGACGCCCTGCCGCCCGAACTGGCGGCCCTGCCGGTCGAGGACCCCGGCAGCCGCAGACTGGCAAAAGGATAGGATATGGCCGAACGGGTGCGTCTGGGGGTCAATATCGACCATGTGGCCACGGTGCGGAACGCGCGGGGCGGGCTGCACCCCGATCCGGTTCGCGCGGCCGAACAGGCGCTGGCGGCGGGCGCGGACGGCATTACGGCGCACCTGCGTGAGGATCGTCGCCACATCACCGATCCCGACATCGAGGCGCTCAGCGCCCTGTGCGCGCGGGCCGGGCGGCCGCTGAATTTCGAGATGGCCCTCACCGAGGAGATGCTGGACATCGCCCTGCGCCACAGGCCCCACGCGGTCTGCATCGTGCCCGAGCGTCGCGAGGAGGTCACGACCGAGGGCGGTCTGAACGTACAGGCCAACATCGGCCCGCTGTTCTTTGCCGTTCAGCAGATGAAGGAGGCCGGCATCCGCGTCTCCCTGTTCATCGATCCGTCGAAGCAACAGGTGATGGCCGCGACCGGCGTCGGCGCCCAGGTGGTCGAATTTCATACCGGCCGCTACTGCCACGCCGAGGGAGAGGCCCGCAGGGCGGCCTTTGCGGAGCTGGAGGAGGCCGTCGCGATGGCCCATCAAGTCGGGCTCGAAGTCCACGCCGGGCACGGGCTCGACTATGAGACCGCCGCCGAGATCGCGACCTTGCCGCAGATCCGCGAGCTCAACATCGGCCACTTCCTGATCGGCGAGGCCATCTTCATCGGTCTGGACGCGGCGATTGCCCGGATGCGGTCCGCCATCGACAGTGCCGCCCGATGATCGTCGGTGTCGGTGCCGACCTGTGCGACATCCGTCGGATCCAGACCTCGCTGGACCGGTTCGGGGACCGTTTCAAACAGCGCTGCTTCACCGAGCTGGAGCGTACGCGCTCGGATCGAAAGCCGGACCCGGCGTGGAGCTATGCCAAGCGGTTCGCGGCCAAGGAGGCCTGCGCCAAGGCGCTGGGCACCGGCATGCGAGCCGATGTCTACTGGCGGGACATGGGGGTGGTGAACCTGCCCAGCGGACGTCCGACCCTCAAGCTGACCGGCCATGCCGCTGAACACCTGGCGCGCCTGACACCGTCCGGCCACACTCCGAATATCCATTTGACGCTCAGCGACGAGCATCCCTATGCGCTCGCCTTCGTGGTGATCGAAGTCTTGCCCGTCACATAATCAGGCTATAGGCCTGTCACGCTTGCGCGCGGCACACCGGGGGTTCTGCAATGAC
>JAHJYN010000066.1 GCA_018826885.1 Alphaproteobacteria bacterium
ACGACCGGCACGGCGCCGATCAGATTGGTGATGACCTCGGCGCCCCAGAAGGACATCTGGCCCCAGGGCAGGACGTAGCCGAGGAAGGCGGTGGCGATCATCAGGAAGAAGATCACGCAGCCGAGGATCCAGATGATCTCGCGCGGGGCCTTGTAGGAGCCGTAGTACAGGCCCCGGAGCATGTGCAGATAGACGGCGATGAAGAACATCGACGCGCCGTTGGCGTGCACATAGCGGATCAGCCAGCCGCCGTTGACGTCACGCATGATGCGCTCGACCGAGGCGAAGGCCATCTCCGTGTTCGGCACATAGTGCATGGCCAGCACGATGCCGGTGATGATCTGGATGACCAGGCAGAGCATCAGGATGCCGCCGAAGGTGTACCAGTAGTTCAGGTTCCGCGGGGTCGGCAGCGCCATGTAGTCGGCGCCGAAGCGGATGATCGGCAGGCGGCTGTCGAGCCACTTTTCGATGCCGGTCTTGGGGACGTAGGTGGATTCGTGGTCGCTCATGGTCTGTCCGTCCGTCCTCAGCCGATCCGCACGCGGGTGTCGGAGATATATTCATAGGTCGGCACGACCAGATTGGTCGGCGCGGGGCCTTTGCGGATGCGTCCCGAGGTGTCGTAGTGCGAGCCGTGGCAGGGGCAGAACCAGCCGCCGTAGTCCCCGGCATTGAAGGTCGGCACGCAGCCCAGGTGGGTGCAGGACCCGATCACCACCAGATACTGCTCATGCCCGGCCTTGATGCGGTCCGCATCGGGCTGGGGATCCTTGAGCGCGCTCAGCGGGGTGCTGCCGGCTTCCTGGATCTCGGCCGGGGTGCGGTAGCGCACGAACACCGGCTTGCCCTGCCATTTGATGACAACCTGCATGCCCTCGGCGACCTTGGTCAGGTCGAACTCGATGGTCGACAGGGCCAGGGTGTCGGCAGCGGGGTTCATCTGGTTGACCAGCGGCCAGGCCATCATGACCCCGGCGCCCACCGCGGCGGCGCCGGCGGCGATGTGGATGAAATCGCGGCGGGTGGCGTCGTCGCCCCCTCCGTGTCCGTCGTGGTTCAGCTCGACCGATTCGGTCACATCACACCTCTCATGGGCCCCGATGGACCCATGCCGGCCCATCGACGGTATCGTCATAGTTGACGCGAGACGTCATACACCAGCTGTCCGGGCCGGATTTGCGGCTCATCGCCGCAAGACGGCGCGTGGCTGAGAAACACTCGCAAAACCAGCCGCGACAAGCCCCCGGCTCACGCGTAGAAGGGCCTTAGAATGCGTCTCGCCCTTTTTCAACCAGCCATTCCGCAGAACGTGGGCGCTTGCATCCGCCTGTCGGCCTGTTTTGGCGTCCAACTGCACGTCATCGAGCCCACCGGCTTCCGATTTGACGACCGGGCGATGAAGCGCGCGGCCCTGGATTACGGCCCCCTGGGACATATGGTCCGGCATGCCGACTGGGACGCCTTCCAGCGGGATCGCGGGGCCGGACGGCTGGTGCTGTTCACGACGAAGGGGGCCGAGCCCCTGACCGATTTTCGATTCGCGCCGGAGGACACCCTGCTGTTCGGCTCGGAACCGTCCGGGGCGCCGGATCATGTGCATGCGGCGGCCGACGCCCGGGTGCTGATTCCGCTGAAGCCCAGCGCGCGCTCGCTGAACCTGGCCGTCAGCGCCGGCATCGCCTGCTGGGAATGGACGCGGCAGGTCAGCTGACGCGACCGCCCTCCCCCTGCCCCGCGCCCGAAAATGGGACTAGAAGCAGGCGCATGAACACACCGGCCCCCGATCTCGACACCCTGAAGACCGACACCCGCGCCTGGTTCGAGGCCCTGCGCGACCGCATCCATACGGCGCTGGAGGCGCTGGAGGATGCGGCCGACCCGACGCTTTATCCCGGGGAGCCCGGCCGGTTCGTGCGCACGGAATGGCAGCGACCCGAGGGCGGCGGCGGCGTCATGGGCATGCTGAAGGGGCGGCTGTTCGAAAAGGCCGGGGTGCACTGCTCGACCGTGCACGGCAGCTTTCCCGAGGACTATGCCAAGCAGGTGCCGGGGGCCGCAGAGGACCCGCGCTTTTTCGCCACGGGGATCAGCCTGATCGTCCACCCGCGCAATCCGCGCGTGCCCGCCGTGCACATGAACACCCGTTTCATCGCCACGACCCAGGGCTGGTTCGGGGGCGGCGGCGATCTGACACCGGTGCTGGACGTGGATCGCCGCGACGATGCGCCCGACACCGTGACCTTCCACGCCGCCTACAAGGCCGCCTGCGACCGGCACGATCCCGAATACTATCCGCGCTTCAAGGCCTGGTGCGACGAGTATTTCTGGCTGGCCCACCGCAAGGAGCCGCGCGGCACGGGCGGCATCTTCTACGACCATCTGGACAGCGGCGACCGGGCGACGGACTTCGCCTTTACCCGTGATGTGGGCGACGCCTTTCTCGCGGCCTATCCCGAGATTGTGCGGGGCCGGATGGGCGAGGCCTGGACCGACGCCGAGCGCGAAGAGCAGCTTATCCGGCGCGGCCGCTACGTCGAGTTCAACCTGCTGTACGACCGGGGCACGACCTTCGGCCTGAAGACCGGCGGCAATGTCGAGGCCATCCTCAGCTCCATGCCGCCCGAGGTGAAGTGGTCGTAGGGCCCCGAGGCGGCGTTACCCGCGCAGGAAGGTCCGGAGCCATCCGCCCACGGCCTCGCGGTCGTTGTCGCCCTTGAGGGTGTCCAGCGCGGGATCGACGCGGTCGGCACCGATGCGGTCGCGGCGGCCCTCGGCGAGGGCCGAGGCAAAGGCCGGGGTGAATTCGGGGTGGCACTGCATGGAGATGGCGTCGTCGTCCCAGGCCAGGCCGGCGAAGGGGGTGAAGTCGCTGGACAGGATCACCCGGGCGCCGGCCGGCTTTTCCACCACCTGATCCTGATGCGAGACGGGGATGGCGATCTCACCCCGCGGCGGCGTCATCCACGGCCGGGCCTGTTCGACCCGGTAGCGGTGCAGGCCCACGCCCCAGCCCTTGTCCGATTTCTCGACGCGACCGCCCAGCGCCTGGGCCATGGCCTGATGGCCGAAGCAGATGCCGACCATGCGGGTCTGGCCCCGGGCCGCCGCGATCCAGGTCAGCAGGCGACCGATCCAGGGCTCGCCGTCATAGACCCCCGCGGGGGAGCCGGTGATGATGACCCCGTCGAAATCACCCGGCCGGGGCGGCGCGCTGTGGCGCACATCGATGCTGCGGGTCTCGAACCCCTCGCCCAGCAGCCGCGAGATCATCTGCGGATAGCGGCCGTGCTCGGGCGACAGGTCAGAGGGTGGCGCGCCGGTTTCGAGAATGGCGATGCGGGGCTTTCGGGTCTCGGTCATGGCGTCGATATGGCCGTCAAAGCACGACTTGGTAAGGGGGATGGGGTATGAGGCGCCCATGTCCACCGCCGATTCCGACGCCGTCGTCCTGATCAATGTCTACAAATGCGATCCTGCGAAACAGGATGCGCTGATGGAGGCGCTGACCGTCATGGTCGGGCGTCAGCGCGGGCTGGACGGCTTCGTTTCCGCGACCCTGCACCGGGGCGTAAACGGCAAGGTCTGTGCGGTGCACGGGGTGTGGGCCAGTCGCGAGGACTGGAAGGCCATGACGCGCGATCCGGCGATCGTCGAGGCCATGAGCCCGATCATGGGCATCGCGACCTTTGAGCCCAATCTGTACGAACCGGGCGAGACGTTCGACTGAGGCCGTGTACTCGTAAGTAAAGCGCGATGTCCCAGAAAGCGGACTCGCGGAATGTCCGCTAAGGGTGGAAAGCGGACATCAGCAAGCGTGGGATCAAGGCTGCCTTACGAGCTGGCCGCGCGCTGAGCGGCTTTTTCCTGCCAAACCGTTATCGGGCCAAAACAGGCGGCCATGAGGGTGAAAATCGTGAAGCCTGCCGCCACTTGGGGGCTCGGCATTAGTGTCCACGCCGTAGCGAAGAACCCTGCCATTAGAAGGTTCGCGATCACGACCGCCCAACGAGCCGGCGGTGCGCTGCTGCGCAAGGCGACAACGTTCATAAGCGTACAGCAGACTACGGCGAGGCCGCTCCCTGCGAACCACAACGCCTCAAGTGACAGTCGTCCGTAGATCGGAAGCGTGAGGGTCAGATGCAGCACGCCCAAAATCAGACCCAACGAAGTCAGCAGCCACATAGCCTTCCGCGTCATGCGCTGCGCTCAAGGCGACGGGCCATGGCATGAGCCAAGGCGGCGGCGCCCAGGAATGTCGCCAGGATCAGATAGGCTTCTACGGACAAGGCGCGGACAAACTCCGTTGGCTCGGCGACGCCTCCCGCCCATGCGATCACAAACAGGGTGTTCAGAGCGATGCCGCCCAGTGCGAAGACGGACATGCCGCGAAGTCCCCAACGCGCTGTCGCGGCGGCTCCCGCCGCGTAGGCCAATCCGAGCCCGGTCATCATCGGATCAAGCGGCCCGAATGTCCCGAGCAGCGCATGGATCGTGACAAGCGCAGCAAGCGACGCGCTGGCCGCGACAAGGCCGCCTTGGGTGACCTTGCGCACGCCGTCCGGTGTCCAGATGCGCCAGACAACCGCCGCCGCGAGACAGCCGCTTGCGAAGCGAAGTCGCTGCGCAGCCGGAATGAACTCGAACTCCGTCTGCATCGCTCTGAACCAGACCTCACGGTCCGCAGGGCCGACCTTGATGGCGAAGTCGAACAGCAGTGCGGTGAAATGGGTCATGCCGTAACTTGTCTGGAACGCGATTTGGACGCCCCTGCCGGCCTGACGGATTGGGCTCGGGCGAACTCGATCCCTGCACTCGTAAGCCGATAGGCATGTCTGGGGGGTCGACCCGGCTGCAACGACGGCCTCCACTCGGACTCAAGGAGACCTTGCTCCGAAAGGCGGGCGAGGGTCGGGTAGAGGGTGCCTGATCCCAGCCCGGTCGACTTGCTCAGCTCATAGCCATATCGCCACGCCTGAGGCTGATCGGCGAAGCGGGCGAGCAGGACGCGGGTCTGATTGGAAGCGTTTGCAGGGCGTGTCATATCCATAACTCGCCATATGTCGAGTTATGAGTCAATCGTTATCGGCGCTTGACGGCGCGATCTGTCCCCGGGGCCGGGCAGACGTCCGCTTTGGGTCGGGAGCGGACTGTCGCCTGCGGGCGGGGAGCGGACTCAATCTGGGGGCTTCAGTCGGCGGGCGTAACCCAGACGTTGCGCGTTTTCAGGCAGGCCCGCCCTCCCGACAAATACTATTCCATATATTGGTTGCCGCGGGGTCCATCGAAACGCCATCCTCATTTAAATCAATAGACCCAAGCAACTCGCCGATAGTAATGTCGTAGCAACCGGCGACATATGCTTCGAGAAAGCCCATCATTCTGAGGTATGCTGGCTTTTCGATCGTCTCTTCTAACATAGCTGCCCTCACTATATTTTCGCGCCTGCCGCGATGTCCCGGCCTAGGGCGACCGTAGCGGTGACATCGAGGTGTCCGCAATGGGTCGACAACGGTCATTGACTTGCCGCTTGTAAGCCGACCCGCAGCGTCGGCGATTTTATGGGGAGGCCCACCAGACCTCGGCCCGGGCGCCGGTGTCGCCCAGGGTGTCCGCCACCCAACTGCAGACTTGCTGCGCCACCGCCTCGGCGCCGTCCGGCGGGTTCAGCATAGCCAGGGTGCAGCCGTTCATCTTCATCGGATTGGTCAGGGGCCGCAGGCGGGCCTCGGCCACCAGCACGCGCCCTGCCCCGGCTTGCGCCAGCCGCCGCAGGAAGCCGTCGAAGGTCTCCATGTCCTTGAGCGGGGTCCAGATGGCGACGGTTGCGGTCGGATCACGCCGGACCACCGCCGCCCCGGCATCGGCCGCGCGCTGATAGTCGTCGGCCTGTTCGAAGGGCGGGTCGATCAACACAAGCGGGCCGCGCGTGTTTGCGGTTGCTCCGGCCAGCGCCTCATAGCCATCCCCTGCCCGGCCGTTCGCCGCCGGCCAGTCGGCCAGGGCCTGATCCAGCAGATCGACCACCGGCGGGTTCATCTCAAACCCGACATAGGCGTCCCCCTCGCCCAGCCGCCGGGCAACCAGCAGGGGCGAGCCGGGATAGAAGCGCACACCGCCATCCGGATTGAGGGCAGCGACCTCTCCGGCCAGGGCCTTGATCGCGGGCGGCAGGGCGTCGCTGGCCATCAACCGGGCGACGCCCGCCTCGGCCTCGCGCGAGCGGACCGCGTCGCCGGTCAGGTCATAGAGGCCCGCGCCCGCATGGGTGTCGACCACCCTCAGCGGGCCCCGGGCGCGCATCCGGTCGACCAGCCACAGCAGCAGGGCGTGCTTGACCAGATCGGCGAAGTTTCCGGCGTGAAAGCTGTGGCGATAGTTCATGCCCGCTCGTCCCCCCGTCCGGCCTGCGGGTCAAGAGGAACCGTGCGGCGCGCGACCGCGTTGCCGATCCGCCATGACCCTGCATGCGCCGCGATGACGGCCTCCCCCCTGTCCGACACGGACCCCGAGCTGCCCGCCGGTCTGAGCTGGTGCAGCGACGATCATGCCGGATTTTCCCGCAGGCGGGCGGGCAAGGGATTCAGCTATCTGGATCGCAAGGGCGCGGTGATCCGCGATCCGAAAGTCAGGGCCCGGATCAACGCCCTGGCCATCCCGCCGGCCTGGACCGATGTGTGGATCTGCCCGCGCGCCAACGGCCACATCCAGGCGATCGGCCGGGACGCCAAGGGGCGCAAACAGTACCGCTATCACGCCGACTGGAGCAGTCATGCGTCGGAGTCGAAATTCGACCGGCTGCCGGCCTTTGCCCGTGCCCTGCCCCGATTGCATGAGCGGGTCGAGGCCGATCTGAACAAGCGCGGGCCGTGCCGCGACAAGGTGCTGGCGACCGTTGTGCGGCTGCTGGAGCTGACGCTGATCCGCATCGGCAACGCCCGCTATGCCAAGGAGAACCGGTCCTATGGGCTGACCACGCTGAACAAGCGGCATCTGGCGGTGGACGGAGGCTCGCTGACCTTCGCCTTTCGCGGCAAGAGCGGCCAGAGCCACGAAGTGTCGGTGCGCGACCGCAGGCTGGCGCGGGTGATCCGCAGCCTGCGCGACCTGCCCGGCCAGCCGGTGTTCCAGTACCGGGCGCCGGAGGGCGAGTTGGCCACGGTCACCTCGGATGCGGTCAACGCCTATATCCGCGAGGCCATGGGCGAGGACTTTTCGGCCAAGGATTTTCGCACCTGGGCCGGGACGCTGTCGGCGGCCCGAGTGCTGTGCGAGGTCGAGCCGCCCACCTCGGCCACCGATGCGCGGCGCAAGATCGTGGCCTGTTGCCGGACGGTGTCAGGCCTGCTGGGCAATACGCCGACGGTATGCCGGTCGTCCTACATCCACCCCAAGGTGTTGGCGCGGTTCGAGGCGGGCGACCTGGCCGACGCCCTGCCCGGCCCGGAGGCCAAATCGTTCGAGACCCGGCTGAGGCGGATGCTGGCGGAATAAGGCCGCAAAGCTAACCGCCTATTCACTTGAGCGGGACGCGGAACGGCGGTTTACGGGCGCCTCCTGTCGGAGGGAAACCTGAAAATGAAACTGTCCGATCTGTTCCTGCGTCTGGCCGCGCTGTTCGTCCTGACGGGCGTGGGGCTCGGCTACTGGATGGGTATGACCCATCAGTTCCTGCTGTCGCCTGTCCATGCCCACATCAACCTGCTCGGCTGGGTGTCGATGTTCCTGTACGGCCTGTTCTACCGCGTCGTGCCGGACGCGGCCGCGGGCTGGCTGCCGAAGGTCCATGCGGGGCTGGCGATCCTCGGCCTGCCGATCATGATGATCGGCCTGACCATCCAGCTGCTGGCTGTGCCGTCGCTGATGGCGCTGGTACCGCCCATGATGATCGCCGGGCCGACCCTGGTGGTGCTGGGCATGGTCGCCTTTGCCGCCGTGGTGTTCCGGGCGACCGACGGACGGGCGGTGGCCGCCTGATCAGGCGGCCTTCGACCAGTCCAGAACGACCTTGCCGGACTTGCCGCTCTTCATCACCTCGAACCCGTCGCGATAGTCGGCATAGTTCATCTGGTGGGTGATGAGCGGCTCAAGGTCCAGACCGGCCTTCAGCAGGCCCAGCATCTTGCGCCAGGTGGTGAACATCTCGCGGCCATAGACGCCCTTGATGGTCAGGGCCTTGAGAATGATGGCGCCCCAGTCGGTCTCCATCGGCTTCGAGGGAATGCCCAGCAGGGCCAGACCACCGCCCATGATCAGGGTGTCGACGCACTGTTTGAAGGCGATGGGTGAGCCGGACATTTCGAGGGCGACGTCAAAGCCAACCTTCATGCCCAGCTCGGGGATGACGTCGTGCAGGTCCTCGCGTGTGGTGTTCACGGTGCGGACGCCGGGCGCGACCTTCTGGGCCAGTTCGAGGCGGAAGTCGTTGATGTCGGTCAGGACGACGGTGCGCGCCCCGGCGTGGCGGGCGACGGCGGCGGCCATGATGCCGATCGGGCCGGCGCCGGTGACCAGCACATCCTCGCCCAGCAGGTCGAACTGCTGCGCCGTGTGCACAGCATTGCCGAACGGATCGAGGATCGAGCCGATGGCATAGGGGACGTCGTCCGGAAGCTCGATGACGTTGAAGGCCGGGGCCACGACGAATTCGGCAAAGGCGCCCTGGCGGTTGACGCCGATGCCCCGGGTGGCCGGGTCGAGGTGGAAATGGCCGGCGCGGGCCGCCTCGGAGTTGAGGTCGATGACGTGCCCCTCGGCCGAGACGCGCTGACCGATCTTGAGCGGACGATCCACATCCTTGCCGACGAAGACGATCTCGCCCGAGAACTCGTGGCCGGTGATCATCGGGACGGGCACATTCTTTTGCGACCACTCGTCCCAGTTCCAGATGTGGATGTCGGTGCCGCAGACGGCGGTCTTGTGGACCTTGATCAGCACATCCTCGGGCCCGGCCTGGGGGATGGGGGCGTCGATCAGTTCCAGCCCCTCGGCGGGCTTCATCTTGGCGAGGGCCTTCATGGTGTCGGTCATTTGATCACTCCCAATTCCTTGCCGGCGGTTTTGAACGCCTCAACCACTTGATCGATCTGGTCGAAGGTGTGGGCGGCCGACATTTGCGTGCGGATGCGGGCGGCGCCCCGCGGGACCACCGGGAAGCTGAAGCCGATGACATAGACGCCCAGCTCCAGCATGCGGGCGGCCATGTCCTGGGCGAGGCGGGCGTCGCCCAGCATCACCGGAATGATCGGATGCTCGCCCGGCAGCAGGTCGAAGCCGGCCTCGGTCATGGCGGCGCGATAGCGGGCGGCATTGGCAAACAGCTGCTGGCGCAGGGTGTCGCCCTCGTCGCCGGCGGCGATGCGGATGGCCTCGAGCGACGAGCCGCAGACGGCGGGGCTGAGGGCATTGGAGAACAGATAGGGCCGGGCCCGCTGCTTCAGCAGGGCCACCACCGGGGCAGTCGCGCAGATGAAGCCACCCATGGCCCCGCCCAGCGCCTTGCCGAAGGTGCCGGTGACGAAGTCGACCTTGACCCCGCAATGGGCATAGGAGCCCCGCCCCTTGTCACCCATGAAGCCGGTCGCGTGGCAGTCATCGACCATGATCAGGGCGTTGTATGTGTCGGCCAGCGCCCGGATCTCGGCCAGCTTTGCGACATAGCCGTCCATCGAGAAGGCGCCGTCGGTGGCGATGATGATGTCGCGCGCGCCGTCGGCCCGGGCCTGCTTCAGCTGGGCCTCGAGGTCGGCCATGTCGGAGTTGGCAAAGCGGTAGCGTTTGGCCTTGCACAGGCGCACGCCGTCGATG
>JAHJYN010000067.1 GCA_018826885.1 Alphaproteobacteria bacterium
CTGACCAGCCAGGTCGCGGTCAAATTCCAGGCCGGGGGCTATCTGTCCCACTTCCTGCGCACGGGCCTGACGGGCGAGGCCAACTATGACGGCGATGACCTGATCACTGCCGGCGAGCTGACCACCTATCTGCGTCGCAAGTTCGCCGCCGAGGTCATGGACGTCCAGACCCAGACCATGGACGGTCAGCGCAGCTATCAGCACCTGGTGGTCGAGCGTGGCGGCGTGCAGGTCGACGACGTCGTCATCCGCATCGGTCGCGGATAGGGGTCATGCTTTCGCCCTGATCGCCGCGCCTCATCACGACTTCGTGATCAGATCGAGGAGGGTGAGATGCGACGGACACTCTTGCTGGGGGCCATGGCGCTTTGCCTCGCAGCCTGTTCCGGCGGCGATGATCAGGCCGCAGACTCCTATGACGGTGCAGCGGCCGAGATGGCGCCGGCTGCATCGGTCAACGTCGAGCTCGCCACCGAAGCCGCCGACGCGGATGCGGGCGGCGACGGCGCCTCCCAAACTCCGGTCCAGCCTGACAACACCATTGCCTATGCCTATTTCTATGGGCTCGAGCTGCCCTCCGACAGGGTCGCCGACGTCCGGAGTCGACACGAGACAGTCTGCGTCGAGGCGGGCCCCCGCGTCTGTCAGCTGATGGGCTCCGAGACCCAGTCCTATGGCGACGATCAGTCCTCGGCGACCCTGCGGCTGCGGGCGACCCCGGCCTGGCTGACCGGGTTTCGCGCCGGACTTGAAGCAGATGCAGATGCGGCCGGCGGTCGGATCGCCCAGTCGCGTACCGATGCCGAGGATCTGAGCCGGTCGCTGACGGATACCGAGGCCCGCCTGCGCGCGCTGGAAACCCTGCGCGACCGCCTGCAGCAGTTGCTGGCCACACGGAGCGGCCCGCTCGAACAACTGCTCCAGACCGAGCGGGAGTTGGCCCGGGTCCAAGGAGAGCTCGACGCGACCCGTTCGGCGCTGGCGGTCCTGCGGGACCGCGTGTCGATGTCACAGCTGACGATCACCTATCAGTCCGAGAGCCGCTTTGCCTCGAACAGCGTCTTCAGCCCGGTGGCCGACGCCTTGGGCAACTCCCTGCGAGTCTTCATGGCGACTCTGGGCGCCCTGATCTATCTCGTCGCGGGTCTGCTGCCGCTGCTGATCATCCTGGTGCCGGTCGGCTGGCTGGTGTTTCGGTGGGTGCGTATCCGCCGGGACCGGCGCGCGCCCAAAACTCCCTAGGCGCGCCGCACCAGCCGGGAATAGCTGTCCATCAGATCCAGGGTCAGCGCGCCCGGCGTGAACCGATACTCGCCGATCTCGCTGACCGGGGTGACCTCGACCGCCGTGCCCGTCAGGAAGCATTCGGAGAAGGTGGACAGCTCCTCGGGGCGGATGTGGCGCACGATCACCTCTATCCCCTTCGCCTCCGCCATGGCGATCACGGTCTGGCGGGTGATGCCGTCCAGGATGCCATCAATGGGCGGGGTGTGGATCACGCCGTCCCGGACGAAGAAGACATTGGCCCCGGTCGCCTCGGCCACATAGCCGCGCCAGTCCAGCATCATGGCATCGGCATAGCCGCGCTTCTCCGCCGCTGTCTTGGACAGGGTGCAGATCATGTAGAGGCCCGCCGCCTTGGCCGCCGACGGCGCGGTCATCGGGTCCGGACGGCGCCATTTGGCCCACTCCAGACGGATCCCCTTCGCCTTGGTCTCGGGGTCGAAATAGCTGGGCCAGTCCCAGACGGCGATCGCCACATGGACCTTGGTCTTGCCCGCCGAGACGCTGACCTGCTCGGGCCCGCGATAGGCGACCGGCCGCACATAACAGTCCCGAAGGCCCATCCGCTCGCACGTTGCCTTGCAGGCGGCGTCGATCTCGGCCACGCTGTACGGAAGTTCGAAATCCAACAGCTCGGCCGAGCGGCGCAGGCGCTCGCTATGTTCAGTCAGCTTGAAGATTTCGCCATCGTACATACGCTCACCCTCGAACACCGACGAGCCATAGTGCAGGGCATGGGTCAGAACGTGCGTTTTCGCGTCGCGCCAGGGCACGAAGTCGCCGTCCATCCAGATCCAGCCGTCACGGTCGTCGAAAGGAACGAAGGCCATTGAACAAAGTCTCCCATAGCTGTGTGCGGGTTAGAGCCGCCAGGGCCGTTCAGGTCAACGTTATCGCGCCCGGCGGGATGCAATGAGCGTATCTGACGGACGGGCCAACGGGCGCTCCGGCCCGGTCGCGGGTGCGGGGTCGGGTCGGCACCTGCTGATCGTCGATGACGACGACCGGATTCGCGAATTGCTCAAGGAATATCTGGCGCGCGAAGGCTATCGCGTGACCGGCGCCGCCCATGCGGCCGCCGCCCGTCGCCTGATGGAGTTGATCGAGTTCGACCTCGTGGTGCTCGACATCATGATGCCGGGCGAGAGCGGGCTCGACCTGACCACCTGGGTCCGCAGCAAGGCCGAGACCTCCCAGACGCCGGTGCTGCTGCTGACCGCCCGGGGCGAGGCCGGCGACCGCATCGAGGGCCTGTCGCGCGGCGCCGACGACTATATGTCCAAGCCCTTCGACCCCCGCGAACTGGCGCTGCGGATCGACGCCATCCTGCGCCGCACCGGGGGCAAGCCCCTCACCCCGCGCGAGATCAAGCTGGGCGATGCCGTGTTCGACATGGAGCGGCTGGAGCTGATGCGCGACGGCCGTCCCCAGCGGCTGACCGAGGCTGAGGCGCAACTGCTGAAGACCCTGGCCATTCACGCCCATGCCCCGGTCGAGCGCATGGCCCTGTCACCCGACACCGCCGACATCACGGGTCGCGCCGTCGATGTGCAGGTCACCCGCCTGCGTCGCAAGCTTGAGGTCGATCCCAAGAACCCCCGCTACCTCCAGACCGTGCGCGGTGTCGGCTATATGCTGGCGCCGGACTGACGCGCGGCGAGACGGGCCCGTTCCATGAAACTTCTCCCGTCCACGGTCTGGACACGCTTCCTCAAGCGACGGTTGCCGACCTCCCTGTGGGGCCGGTCCCTGCTGATCATCGTCCTGCCGGTGCTGGTCATGCAGGTGTTCGTGACCTGGACCTTTTTCGATGCCCACTGGCAGACCGTGAATGCCCGCCTGTCCGAAGGTCTGGCGGGCGACATCGCCTGGGCGGTCGAGACCTATGCCGAAGACCCGACGCCCGAAGGACTTGAGACCCTCGCCGGGCGGGCCGAGC
>JAHJYN010000068.1 GCA_018826885.1 Alphaproteobacteria bacterium
CTGACCATCGACATCGCGCCCGGCTACGACCACATCGCCTCGGCCATCGGTGCCGCGATGATCGGCTGGATGGGCACCGCCATGCTGTGCTACGTGACGCCCAAGGAGCACCTGGGCCTGCCCGACCGGGAAGACGTCAAGCAAGGCGTGATCACCTACAAGATCGCCGCCCATGCCGCCGACCTGGCCAAGGGCCATCCGACCGCCCGGGCCTGGGACGACGCCCTGAGCCGCGCCCGGTTCGAGTTCCGCTGGGAAGACCAGTTCAACCTCGGCCTCGACCCCGAAACCGCCCGCAAATACCACGACGAGACCCTGCCCAAAGAGGCCCACAAGACCGCCCACTTCTGCTCCATGTGCGGCCCCAAATTCTGCAGCATGAAGATCAGCCAGGACATCAGGCGGGATGCCCAGGCCGAGGCCGCCGAAAAGGGCATGGCGGAAATGAGCGCGAAATTCCGGGCTGGCGGGAGTGCGATTGAGGTGAAGGTTTAGGCGCGCGCAACGAAACGGTCGATATGAACCGCGCCTCCAAAATTTTGCACAGCCCAGTTGGGCGATCCCATTTGTTTGCGCAAGCGAACCACACCTACTTCTCGGGGCAACGACTGTGCCTTGAAGCCAGTGCTTTCGATAGACTTTTCGATGTATGCACTTACGCCTCGGTACTTTCGAAATGGCGACTGAGTGGTCACATAAGCATTGGGCGTTAACGCCTTGATCCGATCCACGTCAGATTGCTTTGGCACACCCCTACCGCGATTGTAGGGAGCCATTATACATATCGGTTCCGGTTCGAGCATATCCTGCCAAACTTCCTCACTGTGGGCGTTCTCGGAGCCGTGGTGCGGTATTTTGAAAACCGAAGATTTGGGGTCAGTGGGGAGTCTCGCAGCGGTCACCGCGCGCCATCCGCGCTCAGGGCGACCTCCCCGCTCCAAGTCAGCGCCTAAAAGTATGTCCTCGTTCCCGGCCGAAAGGAGGCAGGCGACGGATATATCGTTGGGATTCTTAGGCATTATCCGCTGGATTATGGGGCTCCCAACGATGGGTGCTGATACGGCTTCCAGAAAGTCCTCGACATCAGCGGCACTGGGCGAAACAGCGCTCAATGAGATGTTGTGGCCGGAGGAAGACTGTCTTCGAAAGACTTGCATCGCTGCCTGAGTGCGGATCGGGGCAGGCCGGGCTTGCGATTTACGAACTGCGGCAAGGCCGCTCATTTCGGTGAGGCCGGAAGAGAGTTGACCAATGTCTTTGCCGACTGCGACGCTTGCGAAAGCATGAAACTCTGGTGCAGTCATTGCCAAAGGAAGAGCCAAGGCGGCATTTCCGGCTTCGCGATAGAGTTGGGAAATGCCCGCGACGTGATCGTCGTGCCAGTGAGTAGCCATCACCAAGGCTACTGCGCCAAGATCAACCCCCATGTGTCTCAGATAGCTTAGAGGGGCCGAACCTCGATTTTCGTCCTTCAAGCTGTCAATGACAATCCACACGCCGTCGAGCACGTGAATTACAATCGACTCCCCGTGACCTCGCCCCAGAAGGGTGACCTCGAGTTCATTGTCTGATGGTGGAGTGTCTATGCTAGTCAGCGAAGAGATCCGCTAACGCCGTGACCTGTTCCGGATTGGACCGGAGGCGCGCAGCCTTTCGAAAATAGACCTTCGAGCCCTGCATGACCTGCTTACGACGGACGAGCTTGCCCGTCGCGAAGCGAAAAACGGACCCCACCCGAACGTTGCGAGAAGTTTCCTCCCCGATGAAATCCTTAGGTATCTCAACCAGCTCTTCATTCTGCGGTCCCGCGCCACCCACAGGATAAATGACACCTCGAACACTACTCTCAAGGATAGCAGTTACATAACCATCCCACTCTTGACTGCTGATGAACTGCTCCTGCGCATCTTTGATGTTGACAAGAGTCGGCAGATCGATGGTCGGTTCTTTCGTCGTTTCCGTTCCAGGCAGGTCGGAAGCCGCTTCACCAATGCGGGAGACCGCATGTTCTTTCCGAAGCCTGAATAGACTGGTTTGGCGATCTACCGCCAATTTCAACTCGAAGGGGAGGTTAATGTCCGTCTGCTCGACATCAACATCGAGCCGCATCGCGGTTGCGCTCATTAAACCAGCCCCCCGGCGAATTCCATCAAATCAGCTATAATCGACTTTGACTCTGAAAGTGAAGCATCAAAGCGCTCGGCTAGCCAATCCATCGCCAACGTGGCATCCGGCTCTTTGAGCTCGAAGTGGTCGTTGACGAGCATGTGGACCCCAACCTTTGGGTCAACCAAGTCCTGCCGAACTGATGGCTCCACGTGAACTCTGCGGTGGCCAATGTCTCGACCGTTAGGCCGAGGCTCTTCCATGACGAGAGACCGCAGTCCGCCTCGGTTGTCGGGAACTTCGCCGTCTAGCGTTTGACCCCAAACGCCCCATGGCTCGATCGGGGCCAATGCTCGTCCAAGCCGATGACGCTGTTCCGCTGCCTCGAGTGCAAAATGCACAGAGTAATTTATGCCCACTTGGGCAATCGGCGTGTGGGGCAGCAGATTTGAGAAAATTCCAAGCACCAAGTCTAAGGATTCAACGAACGGCTCTTCCTTGGATACAATCTGAAAGCGCTGCGGCTCGACGCGGATCTTACCTATTTTTACACGAAACTCAGTGAGTTCGTTGTGGACGAGAGACAACTTGACGTCCTCGTATTCTTCCTCATCGATAAGTTCATGCTTAACCAGCCAAGCTGGCTGGAATATCGCCGGGTTGAAACTACCAAGCAGAACGATGCCCGACTCTTGCGCGGCAGGTGGGTATCGCACGGTCAAACTCCCTTGATCGGAGGATGCGCCTCAAGTCTGCGCCCATGGCTCTTTGCAACAATCGAGCCAATCTTGCAAAGACGCTCCAAAAAAACTTTCTGAAGCGGCGCAAGACTCTCAGGCTTCCCCCGCGATCTTCCGCAGCGCCTCTTCGAACACCGCCGCCGGCTGCCCACCTGAGATCAACCACTTCCCCTCCACCACCACGGCGGGCACGCCGGTGATGCCGCGCGAGCGCCACAGGGCCTCGGCCTCGCGGACCTCGGCGGCATGGCGGCCGTCGGCCAGCACGGCCTCTGCCTCGGCGCGGTCGAGCCCGGCCGCCTCTGCGGCACCCGCCAGCACATCGGCGTCGGGCAGGGGGTGGTTGTCGGTGAAGTGGGCGCGGAACAGGGCCTCTTTCAGCGCCCTCTGCTCGGCCCGCCCGATCATGCCGGCCCAGTGCAGCAGCCGGTGGGCGTCAAAGGTGTTCCAGATGCGGCTGTCCGGCCCCATCCGCATCTCAAAGCCCTTGCCGTCGTCGGGCCAGGCTTCCGCCGCCCGGTCGCGGATCATCGTGCGGTTCTTCGCCGACTGGTCGGGGGTGGCACCGTATTTGCGGCCGATGTGCTCGGTGATGTTTTCGCCCTCGGGCGCCATGTCGGGGTTCAGCTCGAACGGCTGAAAGTGGATCTCGGCCGTGATCCCCTTGGCCGCCAAAGCCCCCAGCGCCGTCTCCAGCCCGCCCAGCCCCACCACACACCAGGGACAGACGACGTCCGAGACAAAATCAATCTGCAGGGGTTTGGGCGATGCGGTCATGGGGGGCTCCTTTGGCCCTAGATGGGGGCTGTCGGCGCGCGCAAAAGGCCGGCCGTGTCGCCCGTCATCCGCGAAGCGGGTTCTTCACAGCGGCCACGGCGCTTTCACAGCGAACACGGCGGGTCGAGGTCGGCACACCCCGCTGTGCCCGCCGTGGCCTCGCTGTGCTCGCTGTGATGAACCCCTCTTCGTCCCACACCCCTCGCAGATACCACCGTTTTTCCGCTTGCCGTCCCCGGCCCGCCGGTCAACCTTGGCCGTAACCGCCTCTGACACAGGGAAAACCATGATCCGCACCACCCTTCTCGCCTGCGCCCTTGTGGCCATTCCCTCAGCCGCCCTGGCCCAGTCCCGGATCGCCACCCCGCCCGAAGTGCGGGTTCTGCGCGCGCCCGCAGCGGCCCTGGTCGATGGGCCTCCCGCTGACGGCAACCGCGGTCTGGCGCCCTCGTCTGAGGGTTGGATCTATCAGGAGATCCCCGCCAGCGTGACGGGGGGAGGTAGTGTGAGGCCCCAGACGACCCTGTACCGGGGCGTTGGTTATCCGGCGACGATCATGGTCTGCCCAAGAGTTCGGCCAATCCTGCTGCCCGTCGAGCCGCGCGACGTTTCGGTGGCCCCCGACAGCTGTGCCACCATCACAGCCGACCACGTGTACGTCTCCCCGCTCGGGATGCAGCAGGACCAGCCCCCGATTCCGATCCGCTACCGCATTCTCGCCGTCCACCGCGCCGCCGAGTGAGCCCCAGCCCGCATACTGAGCGGGTTAAAGCGTCGCCTTTTCAATGCGCCTGCGCGTCGCCGCTCCCTTCTGCCCGACCGGGTCGCCGGGTGGCGTAGACTGTCCGGTTAGCCGATCTCCCCGCTTCACGGAGGCGCAATCCAGACCCTTCAGACGGTTCAGACGGTTCAGACGGTTCAGACGGTAAAAACTCATCTCCTCCCCATCTTGATGGGGAGGGGGACCGCCGAAGGTGGTGGAGGGGGCGGCGGTGCCCTGTCCGAAATCGCCGCTGGCCGCATCCACGCCCAAAGCCAGCCCCGGCGCCGCCCCCTCCGTCACGGCGCGAGGGCGCCGCGCCACCTCCCCTCAGGCGGGGAGGAGATGAGGAAGGCCGATCCAGACCATTCAGACCATTCAGACGGTCTTTTTCACCCGCGTACCGACCGCGCCAGCCCGACCGCCCGGCCGATGTGGGCTTCCAGCGCGTCCCAGTCGGCCTCGTCGACCAGTTTGTCGGGGATCAGGCGCGAGCCCATGCCGGCGGCGATGATGCCGGCGTCGAACCAGGCCTTGAGCGAGGCCTCCTCGGGCTCGACCCCGCCGGTGGGCATGATCTTCGTCCAGGGCATGGGGCCCATGACGGCCTTGACGAAGGCCGGGCCGCCCACCTGGGCGCCGGGGAACAGTTTGACGACGTCACAGCCCCATTCGTGGGCCTGGCTGATCTCGGTGACCGAGCCACAGCCGGGCATATAGGCCACCCGCTTGCGGTTACAGAGTTTGGCCACGGCCTCGATCCCGCAGGGGCTGACCACAAAGCGGGCGCCGCGCGACAGGTAAAGCGCCGCAGTCCCCGGATCGACGATCGAGCCGATGCCGAGGATCACACCGGGGGCGGTGCGGGACAGCGTCTTGGTCAGCTCGGCGAACAGGTCGGCAGCGTGGTCGCCCCGGTCGGTGAACTCGATCACCCGGGCCCCGGCGCGGGCGGCGGCGCGGATGATGCCGAGGCAGGCCTCGACCTCGGGGTGGTAGAAGACCGGGCAGATGCCCTGCGC
>JAHJYN010000069.1 GCA_018826885.1 Alphaproteobacteria bacterium
GGCGACTCGGTCTGGACCTATGAGGCGGGCACCAAGCTCAGCAGTGCCGAAAACCGGTTCACCCTGGCCGGCGCGGTCTTCTACAACGACTACAGCGACATCATCGCCCAGAACAGCCTGGCGCCCATCGTCGGCGGCGGCGGCTTCGTCGGCATCAACCTCAATACCGGTGACGCCGAAAGCTATGGCATAGAGGTCGAGTTCACCGCGCAGCTGACGGACGTCTGGACGCTGAGCGGCGGTGGTCTGCTGCAGAACGCCCGCATCACCGACTCGACCCAGTATGAGGTGATCACCGGCCGGACCCTGCCCAGCGACCGGATCCCCTTCCTGCCGGACTGGACCGTCAATCTGCAGAGTGACTACGTCATCCCCTATGGCGCGGGCGATTTCATCTTTACCGCCGGGGTGTATGGCAAGGGTGACCGCAACGGCGCCAGCCTGTCGAACACCTTCGCGCCGAAGCTGGACGAATACTTCCTGGTCAACACCTCCCTGACCTATCAGGGCGATGGCTGGGAGGCCTCGATCTTTGCCAATAACCTGCTCGATGAGGACTATTACGAAGCCTATATCGACAGCTCGGTTCTGACGGTCGCGGGCCTCCCCGCGCTGGGCAACCTCGGGCAGATCGGCGACGGTCGCCGCGTCGGCATCCGTCTGGGCTACAGCTTCTGAGGCCTGACGTGACCGATCCTGTCATCGCGCATGGGACGGCGGGGAGGGGGGCATGAACGCCCCCTCCTTCGCCTCCGGTCCGACCGGCCTCAAGCTCGACCTGGTCGACAGCCTGCGCGCCCTGTTCGGGGATCGGCTGAACCTGACCGAGGCGATCCGGGCCCAGCACGGCGCCAGCGAGTCGCACTTCGCTACCGTCCTGCCCGACGCTGTGGTGTTTCCGCGCTCCACCGAAGAAGTGGTGGCCCTGGTGAAGGCCTGCGTCGCCCATGACACGCCGATCATCCCCTATGGCGCGGGCACTTCGATTGAGGGAAACACCACCCCGGTCCGGGGCGGCGTAACCGTCGACCTGTCGCAGATGGACGCCATTCTCGAGGTCAATGCCGACGATTTCGACTGCACCGTCCAGGCGGGGGTCCGGCGTGAGCAGCTCAACGAGCACCTGCGCGATGTCGGTCTGTTCTTTCCCATCGATCCCGGCGCCAATGCCACGATCGGGGGCATGGCCTCGACGCGCGCCTCGGGCACCAATGCCGTCCGCTATGGCACCATGCGCGAGGCCATCCTCAGCCTGCGGGTGGTCACACCGGACGGGCGCGACATCCGGACCTCGCGCCGCGCCCGCAAATCGGCCGCCGGCTATGACCTGACGCGGTTGATGATCGGGGCCGAAGGCACCCTCGGCATCATCACCGAAGTCACCCTGCGCCTGCACGGCATCCCCGAATCCATCCTGTCGGCCGTCTGCAGTTTCGACACCATGGCGGGTGCGGTCGACACCGTCGTCCAGTCGATCCAGCTGGGTATTCCGCTGGCCCGTGTCGAGATTCTGGATGATGTCCAGATGCGCGCCGTCAACGCCTGGTCCGATCTCGACTATCCCGAGACCACCACCCTGTTCTTCGAGTTTCACGGCTCCGAGCGCTATGTCCAGGAACAGGTCGAGACCGTGTCCGAGCTGGCCAGCGGCAATGGCGGCAATGCCTTTCAGTGGGCGGTTCTTCCCGAGGATCGCGACCGGCTGTGGAAGGCGCGGCACCAGGCCTATTATGCGGCCGTCGGCCTGCGGAAGGGCTGCGTCGGCTGGCCGACCGATGTCTGTGTGCCGATCAGCCGCCTAGCCGACTGCATTCTGGAAACCAAGGCCGACCTCGAGACGGCCTCCATTCCGGGCCCCATTCTCGGTCACGTCGGCGACGGCAATTTCCACGTGGTCTTCGTCATCGACCCGGACAACCCCGACGAACAGGCCGAGGCCGAAGCCCTGAACCACCGTCTGGTCCGACGCGCCCTCGACATGGGGGGCACCTGCACCGGTGAGCACGGGATCGGGCTCGGCAAGCAGGACTGGCTGGTCGAGGAACTGGGTGAGGCGGTCGAGACCATGCGGATGATCAAACGCGCGCTGGATCCGCAGAACCTGTTCAATCCCGGCAAGATCTTCAGCCTTTGACCCGCCGTTTGGGAGTATCCTGATGGGAACCGATGCCGGTCTTGCGGTCGCGGAGGCTGCGCCTCCCGCGCCTCCGCCCACCTCGCTGACACGCACGGCCTGGGGCGGGATCCTGCTGCTGGCCCTGATCGTCCTGTGCGGGGCCACAACCCGCACCCTGTTCGCGCCCATTCAGGAAGTCGCCAAGCTCAGCCTCGGCCTGTCCGACTTTCAGATCAGCCTGGTGCAAGGCATCGCCGCCGCCGTACCCGTCGCCATCATCTCCCTGCCGCTCGGGTGGCTGGCGGACCGAACGACGCGCACGCGCATCCTGATCGGTCTGGCGATCGCCTGGACCCTCGGCACGATCGCCACGGCCTTTGCTCCGAATTTCGAGACCCTGTTCCTCGCCCGGATGCTGGCGGGTGTCGGCGGCACCTGCGTGGTGCCCGTGGCCATTTCGGTCGCTGCAGACATGTCGCTGCCGGCCAGCCGGGGCCGGTCGCTGCTTTTCCTGTCGATGGGCAATGTGTTCGGCGGCGCGGCGGCCTTTGTCGCGGGCGGTGCCTTGTTCACCCTGTTCTCGGGTCAGGTCGATCTGCCCTTCGTCCAGCTGGAGGCTTGGCGCGAAGTCTGTCTGCTGCTGGGTATCCTGAGCGCCGTGCTGATCCTGCCGCTCCTGGCCCTGGCCGAGCCAGCCCGCCAGGAGGTTGAGCAGGTCAATGCCAGCTTCCGGGCGATGGCTTCGGCCCTGTGGCGCCGGCGGACCTTTCTGGCGCCGCTGTTCGTGGGCCAGATCACGGTGACCATGGCGGATGTGGCGGCCACCATCTGGGCCGCGCCGGTCCTCAGTCGGGACTTTGCCCAGAGCCCGGGTCAGGCGGCCGCCCTGATCGGCGGCGTGCTGATCATAGCGGGCGTCGTCGGGTCGATCATGGGCGGCGTGGTCGCCGACTGGGGGCACAAGCGCAACATGCGGGGGGGCGTGCTGATCGGCGCTGTGGTCGCGGCGGCCATCGGTGTGCCCGCCGGCCTGTTCCCCATCATGACCGACACGACGATGTTCGGCGTGGTCCTGCTGATCCTCATGATTTCCGGCACCGTCTGCGGACTGGTGACCGCCACCGCCATCGCGGTTCTGGTGCCCAACGAAGAGCGCGGGACCTGCCTCGGGGCCTTCATGATCCTCGGCACGCTGATCGGCATGGGCGTGTCGCCGATCCTGGTCAGCCTCGGCAGTCAGGTGTTGGGTGGCGAGGCCCAACTGGCGCTGTCACTGGCCATTGTGGGGGTCGGCGTGGGCATCATCTCCCTGGCAGGCTTCGTGATCGCCATGATCAATGCGCCCCGGCCGGTACCGGCGGCGAACTGATCGACAGGGTCGCCCGGCGGCGCTAGCGTCGCCTCATGTCCAGCCTTGCCGAATACAGCCTGTCAGACCTTCTGGCGCCCGTCACCCTTGAGCAATTTCGTACCGGGGTCGAGGGCCGCGCGCCGCTGCACATTCCAGCGGAGGGCGGATCGGCCGACGCCCGTTGCGCGCTGCTGGACTGGGACACCTTCAACGGGTTGCTGGCCCAAAGCTCGATCTGGACCCATTCGACCCTGCAACTGGTCCATAGCGGCAAACAGCTGCCCGCCGAAAACTACTGCGCCGAGGTTCAGACCATGTCCGGGCCCGTCGTGCGACCGTCCCCGGCCAAGGTGCAGGTCATGATGGCGATGGGCGCCACGGTCATCGCCAATGACGTTGGAGCCCTGACCCCGTCGCTGCGGGCCATCTGCGACACCCTGCGGACGACCTATGCCGCATCGGTGGCGGCCAATGTCTACTGCTCGTTCAAGGGGGTGCAGGGGTTCGGGCCCCACTATGACACCCACGACGTCTTTGCCGTGCAGACCGGGGGAGAAAAAGTCTGGCGGCTGTACCGCAACCGCGAGACTGACCCCGTCGACTATCCCGGAGAGGGCGAGGAGGTCCGGCGCTATCTGGCCTCCGCCTGTGGCCCCGTGATGCAGGAAGTCCGCATGCGGCCGGGGGACGTCCTCTACGTCCCGCGCGGCTGGTATCACGATGCCCTCGCGGTCGACGGACCCTCGCTGCACGTGACCCTCTCGGTGACGCCGCTCTATGGGCGTATCCTGTTCCGTCTGCTGGAGTCGGCGGCGATGCAGGATCCGGCCTTCCGTGCATGGCTGCCGCCGGCGACCCAGGGGGACGGCAAGCCGCTGGCCGCGCAACTGGCGGATCTGGGTCAGAGGCTGGCCACGCTGTCGGCCAGTCCGGCCTTTGCCCGGGAAATCGCCATGACCCAGCAGAGGCTGATCGGGCGGTCATCCGACTATCGCCTGCCGGAGCGCATTGCCCTGACGCGCTTCAGCCCCACGGGCCTGATGCCGCCCGCGGTCGGTGGGCCGGCCGCTGTCGCCATGGAGTGGGCCATGGCCCAGCCGCGCTTTGTGCTGGAGGACATGATTGCCCAGTTCGACTTCGTGCCCGAGGTCGAGCTGCGCGCGGCGGTCGAGGCGGCGGTGAAGGCGGGTGCGCTCAAACCGGTCGACGCCCCCTAAGAAAACACCCGGACGCAGGGGCCTGCGTCCGGGTGCCTCTCAGTCGGTCCGGGCCGCTGGATCAGGTCAGATCAAAACGGTCGGCATTCATCACCTGAACCCAGGCGTTCACAAAGTCGCGCACGAACTTCTGTCCGGCGTCGGCCGAGGCATAGACCTCTGCCAGCGCCCGCAGCTGGGAGTTGGAGCCGAACACCAGATCGGTCCGCGTGGCGGTCCACTTCTGCTCATGGGACGTGCGGCAGGTGCCCACAAACGTCTCGTCCGAGCTATCGTCGACCTGTTTCCACGCCGTGCCCATGTCCAGCAGGTTGACGAAGAAGTCGTTCGTCAGCTGGCCGGGCCGGTCGGTCAGCACGCCATTCTGTGAGGCGCCATGGTTGGCGCCCAGAACCCGCAGACCACCGACCAGGACCGTCATCTGCGGCGCCGAGAGGCCCAGCAGCTGGGAGCGGTCGATCAGCAGCTCCTCGGTCGGAACGTTGAACCGCACCTGCAGATAGTTGCGGAAGCCGTCGGCGCGAGGTTCCAGCCAGTGGAAGCCCTCGATCTCGGTCTGCTCCTGCGAGGCATCGGTCCGGCCGGGGGTGAAGGGCACCTCGATGTCGTGGCCGGCAGCCTTTGCGGCCTTCTCGATCCCGACCGAACCACCCAGAACGATCAGGTCCGCGATCGAGACATTCTTGCCGGAGCTGGCCTTGATGTCCTCATAGACCTTGAGCACGCGGGCCAGTTTTTCCGGCTCATTGACGTCCCAGTCCTTTTGCGGGGCCAGACGGATGCGACCGCCGTTGGCGCCACCGCGGTGGTCCGAACCCCGATAGGTCGAGGCCGAGGCCCAGGCCGTGCGCACCATGTCGGCAATCGACAGGTCCGAAGAGGCAATGGCATCCTTCAGGTCGCGGATGTCGGCCCCGGAGAGGGTCGGTCCCGCATGGGCCGGGATCGGATCCTGCCAGATCAGGTCTTCGGCCGGGACCTCAGGGCCGAGGTAGCGGGCCTTGGGCCCCATGTCGCGGTGGCACAGCTTGAACCAGGCGCGGGCGAACTGGTCGGCGAAATAGGCCGGATCCGCCCGGAACTTCTCCATGACCTTGCGGTATTCCGGGTCGAATTTGAACGCCATATCGGCGGTCGTCATCATCGTCGGCACCCGCTTGCCCGGCGTGTGCGCTGCCGGGGCCAGGGTATCGTCGGGATTGCCGACCGGCTGCCATTGCTTGGCGCCGGCCGGGCTGCGGATCAGCTCATAGTCATGATCCAGCAGCATGTCGAAATAGGTCATGTCCCAGGTGACCGGGGTGGGGGTCCAGGCGCCTTCGATGCCCGAGGTGATGGTGTGGTCGCCCATGCCACTCTCGTGGCCCGACACCCAGCCCATGCCCTGCTGGGCGATGTCGGCCCCTTCGGGACTGGTGCCGACCTTGGACGCATCGCCCGCGCCGTGGGCCTTGCCGAAGGTGTGACCGCCCGCCGTCAGGGCCGCCGTCTCCTCGTCATTCATGCCCATCCGCCGGAAGGTCTCGCGGATGTCGCGGGCCGACTGCAGGGCATCCGGCACGCCCCCGGGGCCTTCGGGGTTCACATAGATCAGGCCCATCTGGATGGCCGCCAGCGGCTCTTCGAGCGCCATCTCCTTGTCCGGCTGGATGCGGGTCTCATTGCCCTCCTCGCCGACCCACTTTTCCTCGGTGCCCCAGTAGACGTCCTTTTCGGGCTCCCAGACGTCGGCGCGACCGCCGCCAAAGCCGAACACCGGCCCGCCCATCGACTCGATCGCCACATTGCCGGCGAGGATCATGAGGTCAGCCCAACTCAGGTTGGCGCCGTACTTCTGCTTGATCGGCCACAGCAGGCGCCGGGCCTTGTCGAGATTGCCGTTGTCCGGCCAGCTGTTCAGCGGGGCAAAGCGTTGCTGGCCCGCGCCGGCGCCGCCGCGGCCGTCCGCCGTGCGATAGGTGCCCGCCGAGTGCCAGGCCATGCGAATGAAGAAGGGACCATAGTGACCGTAGTCCGCCGGCCACCAGGGCTGGCTGTCGGTCATCAGGGCATGCAGGTCGCGCTTGACCGCCGCATAGTCCAGCTTCTTGAACGCCTCGGCATAGTCGAAGTCGTCGCCCATGGGGTCGCCGGTCCGGCCCTGCTGGTGCAGGATGTCGACGGCCAGATGGTTCGGCCACCAGTCGCGGTTTGTGCGGCCGAGGAGCGAACGCGTGGCGCCACGGTCCTTTTTGGGGTTGCTGAGGGGGTCGCCTGCGTTGCCGTCCATGTCTTCTCTCCTGGGCTTCCGGGGCCCCGGTGCGAGTCCGGGGACGTAATCCGACCAAGGTATCAAACCCTCGACAATAGGCTAAGACTATTTTCTGATGCTGAAGATAGATTGCGCTTATGATCGGTCGGGAACACGGCATAGCCCTCAACCTGTCCCCGATTTAACTTGCCGGGGCCCGGCGAAATGCTACGCGCCAGACAATCTGCTTGTAGCCAAAGACGAATTCGCGTCGTCCGGGGCCGCTACCTCCTCTTGATCGGGCTGAACATGTCGAACCGCACGCTGCTTCTGACGACGGCGCTCCTCTTTGGATGCGCTCTGTCTGCCGCCCCCGCCCTGGCGCAGGATGCCGATCAGGATCCGCCGGTGGCGGCCGAGGACGAGGACGCTGAAGAAGAGTCGACCGAGGTCGACGAGATCATCGTCCAGGGCACCCGGACCGACATCATCACCGCCGCCGACCGGATGATCTACAACGTTACGAACGACGTCCAGGCCCAGACCGGTTCGGTCGCAGATGTCCTGCGCAACGTCCCGGGTGTCGAGGTCGATCTCCAGGGCAATGTCAGCCTGCGCGGCGACGGCAATGTCACCATCCTCGTCGACGGCCGCCCGTCCGCCATGCTTCGCGGTGCCTCGCGCGCCGACGTCCTGCAGGCCATGTCCGGCAGCCAGATCGAGCGCGTGGAAGTCATCACCAACCCTTCGGCAGCGTTCAGCCCCGAAGGCAGTGGCGGCGTCATCAATCTGGTCACCCGGACAGCGCAGCCGTCGGTCACCTCCGTCGGCGTTCGTGCGTCGTGGGATGGCGGCGAGCGCGGCAACCTCTCCCTGAGCGGCAGCCGCACCAAGGACGGCCTGACCCTTTCCGGTGACGTGGGCCTTCGCCACAACGTCAGCGACGTGGACAGCGAATCGAGTCGCCTGCGGCCCGGCGCGACGCCGGCAACCACCATCACCGAGGACAGTGTCTCGACGGGGAGCAACACCAATACCTTCGGCAATGCCCGCATCGGCGCTGACTATGACCTGAACGCCCGTGACCGGATCAGCGGCGAGCTGAGCTATCGCGCTTTCGATGCCGAGAACGACGGACTGCAGACCTTTGAGCGCGCAGACGGCAACGGTACGGTCAGCGACCGCTACGAGCGTCTGCAGACCGGCGGCTTCGCCAACAGCAATGTCGGCGGTCGCCTGTCCTGGCGCCGCAAATTCGAGGGCGACCAGCACGAGCTGGCGGCGGACTTTGAGGTCGACTCCAGCTCGTCCGAGCGCGACCTCGATCTCATCTCGACCACCTCGATCGGCGGCGAGCCGGACTTCCTGCAGCGGACCGGCAGCGACAACGAGAGCGACTCCTATGGCTTCAAGCTGGACTACACCCGCCCAATGGGCGAGCGGCGCCTGCTGAAGATCGGCTACGAGGGCGACCTCGATATCGACGCCTTCGACTCCTTCGGGTCGCGCGGGCCCGACGAGGCCGGGCTGGTGCCGATCGCCGCCCTGACCAACCGTTTCGACTACGAGGAATGGGTCCACGCCGCCTATGTCACCTATGAGCGGCCGTTCGGCGATCTCGATGTCCAGGCGGGGCTGCGCGTCGAGCAGGTCGACTTCCAGCTGGACCAGATCACGGACTCCATCTCGGTCCAGCGTGACTATCTGAAGGCCTATCCGACGCTGAACTTCGGCTATCAGATGACCGACAGCCAGCGTCTGCGCGGGGGCTACAGCCGCCGGATCAGCCGTCCGTCGCCCCAGGATCTGAACCCCTACACCATCTACATCGACCCGCAGAACCTGCGGCGCGGGAACCCGGACCTCGAGCCCGAGATCACCGACTCGTTCGAGCTGACCTGGCAGTTGCGTCGTGGCCCGACCTTCTATGCGGTGACGGCCTTCTATCGCGACAGCAGTGGCGGCGTGACCGACGTCTCGCAGGATATCGGTGGGGGCGTGGTGCTGACGACCCGCGAGAACCTGGGCGAGAGCCAGCGCACCGGCGTGGAGTTCATCGTCAATGGACGCTTCGGTCCCAAGGTTACGTACAATGCCTCGGGGACCCTGTACCAGAATGACATCAGCATTCCGGGCATCGCGGGCGGCATCGAGCGCAGCGGCACCAGCGGCACGGCCCGCGCCTCGATCAACTGGTCGCCGACGGATACCGACTTCTTCCAGCTGAACGGCTTCTATGTCGGCGAGCAAATTCAGGCCCAGAGCGAGCGTGGCTCATTCGGCATGCTGAACATCGGCTATCGTCGGAAATTCACCGACAGCTTCAGCATGGTGCTGACCGGTACCAATATTCTGGATACGGCCGAGATCGAGTCCTTCACCGACACGCCTGACTTCCAGGACCGCAGCCGGGTCCGGTTCAGCGAGCCGACCTATTACATCGGCCTGACCTACACCTTCGGCAGCAGCCCGCGACGTCAGGAGCCGGCGTTCGACTTCGGCACGCCCGGCGTTCCGCAGTAGGGCAGGCGCTGTTCAGTCCCGGTCGCGGTGGTCGGCCGGGTGGATGCCGTGCCGCGCCATCTTGTCGTAAAGCGTCTTGCGCGGCAGGCGGAGCGCGGCAGTGACCTTGCGGACATCGCCGCGGCAACTACTCAGGGCTTCGCGGATCAGCTCGGCTTCATAGCGGGCGACCCTGTGGGCCAGACTGTCCTGTGCGCTATCGGGCGCGCTGTCCGAGAGGCCGACGGCCACCTGATTGGCGAAGTTGGACAGTTCACGCAGATTGCCCGGCCAGTCGTGCTCGATCAGGTGGCGACGTACGGCGTGATTGATCGGCGGCAGGGGCCGGCCCATCCGGGCTGATGCGCGGGCGAGGAAGCGGGCGAACAGCATCTGCACATCATCCGCCCGCTCCCGGAGCGGCGGAACGCGCAGCCGGACGACATTGAGCCGGTAGTAGAGATCCTCTCTCAGGTCCCCGCGCGCCACGGCCTCGGCAGGGTCGGTTTGCGTCGCGGCCAGCACCCGCAGGTCCAGCGCCCGGGGCTCGGTGGCGCCGAGCGGCAGGACCTCGCGCTCCTCCAGAACCCGAAGCAGGGTCAGTTGCGCCTGCCGGGGGGCCAGGTCGACCTCGTCGAGAAACAGGCTGCCCTGATGAGACTGTTCGACCTGACCTTCCCGTCGCCGGGTGACCCCGGACGCATAGCCGACGTCCTGCCCCATCAGCTGCGCCTCGACCCCCGCCTCGGTCAGGGCGGCACAGGTCACGGCGATAAAGGGTCTCGGGCGTCGTCGGCCCGCGTTGTGGATCGCACGGGCCACGGCCTCCTTGCCCGAACCGGTCTCGCCTTCGATCAGGACATCGACCTCGGCGTCGGCCAGTTGCCGGATCGCCCCGCGCAGGGCGGTGATGGACGCACTCTCCCCGCTGAGGGGAATGGACTGTTCGGTCTCGGCCGCGAGCGTCGCGAGCCGCCGGTTGTCGAGGATCAGGGCGCGCTTCTCCAGCGCCCGCCTCAGGGTTTCGATCAATCGCTCGGGCGCGAAGGGCTTGGCCAGGAAGTCATAGGCGCCGCGCTTCATCGCCTCGACGGCGTCGGCGATGTCGCCGTGTCCGGTGATCAGGACCACGGGCAGGTCCGGGTCGAGCGCGGTCAGCCGATCGGCGAATTGACGACCGTCCATGCCGGGCATCCTGAGGTCGGTGACCACCACCCCCTCGAACCCTGCCCCCACGACCTTCAGGGCCGCCTCGGCCGAGGGATAGGTCGTGACGTTGAGACCGGCCAGTCCCAGGCGCTCGGCCAGGGCGTCGCGAAACGGGGCGTCGTCCTCGACAAGGGCGATACGATCAAGGGCGGCGAAGCTCATGATGCATGCGCCAGAACGATCTGGAATACAGTGCCGACCGGGGAGGGTTCGTGGGACAGTTCGCCCCCGAACCCGGCAACGATATCGCGGCTGATGACCAGCCCCAGCCCCAGCCCCGACGCCTTGCTGGTGACGAAGGGGGTGAACAGGCGCTCGCGCACGTCCTCCGGCAGGCCGGGCCCATTGTCGGTGAGGCGGATCACGACTTTTCGTCCAGTCCGTCTGGAGGACAGAGCCAGGGTCGGCGTCGCGGCACCCTCCAGCGCCTCAATGGAATTCTGGAGCAGGTTCAGCACGACCTGTTCCAGTCGGTTGCGTTCGGCCTTGACCTTCAGGCCCGGAGACAGGGCGGAGCGGTCCAGCCAGATGCCGCGTTCCCGAAGCCGCGCCGCGACCAGCAACAGGGCACCATCGATGGCCTCTTCCACATCGACGGCCACCACCTCCGACCGGGTCTTGCGGGAGAAGGCTCGCAACTCGTCGGTGATGGTCCCGACGCGCTCGGTCAGGCCGGAGATCGACGTCAGACTGCGGAGGGCCGCATCGTTGTCGCCCCGCTCGAGATAGACTCCTGCGGTGTCGGCGTGGGTGCGGATCGCCGCAATCGGTTGGTTGATCTCATGGGCGACCCCGGCCGCAATCTGACCCACCGTGGCCAGCTTGTTGGCCTGCACCAGCTCGTCCTCAAGCACCTGACGGCTCAGTTCGAGGCCGCGGCGTTCCTCCATCTCGTGGCTGAGGGCCTCATTGGCCGCACTGAGCTCCGCAGTCCTGAGTGTCACCTGCCGTTCCAGTTCGGCGCGCGCAGCTTCCTGCTCGATCGCGCGATTGCGGGCTCTCTGACGCCGCCGAAGCAGGATACCGGTCAGCCCGGCCAGCAGGGCGATGCTGAGGCCGGCAAGAATGCGTGCCGCCCCAACGGCGCGCGACATCATCTGATCGGCGGGCCAAAGCAGATGGAGCGTCCATCCCAGCCCCATGCTGGCATCGGTCTCGTGGGCGTAAAGCCGGGACACGCCGTCGCGGCTGACCCTCAGGAGACCCGACCCGGGCGCGGCGAACGGCATGTCCTGCAACGGTTCGCCGGTCGTTTGTTCCTCGGCCAGCTGCCTGCGCCGGGCCTCGCTGAGGGTGCGGGTCGTGCGAAAGCGCCATTCAGGCGACGTCGTGATCAGGACGACACCGTCAGCGTCCGTGACATAGGTGGGCTCGCCGGCGCTGCGCCAGGTCTGCTCCAGGGCGTCGAACTCGACCTTGGCGACGATCACGCCGGCCGGCGTCCCGTCGGCACTGTCGATGCGCCGCGCGAGGTAAAGCCCGGGCCTGCCGCTGACGGTCCCGAGGGCAAAGAAAGCCGCCTCGCCGTCGCGCATGGCCTCGATATAGTAGGGACGAAAGCGATAGTTCGAGCCGACGAAACTGGTCGGCTCCCGCCAGTTGCTGGCCGCCAGCGCCGTGCCGTCTGCATCGAGGACATAGAGGGCGGCTGCCCGTACCTCTCCCGCCAGCTGTTCCAGCTTCAGGTTCAACCGATCCCGACGCTCGGTCGACGGCGTGCTCACGAGGGCGAGAAGTTCGGGATCGACCGCCAAAACCGAGGGTACGGTTTGCTGGCGCTCCAACTCACTCGCCAGGACGGCCCCGTGCAAAACGGCGGCGGTCTCGGCCTGTCTGCGGGTCGCGGCCTCGGCATCCATCCGCGCCAGCCAGCCGGCCACGCCGATCGCCAGCACGCCGACGATCAGCCAGACGCCCGCGAACAGGCGCCACTGAGTCGTCTGGGACAGGCGGGACAATGTCATGGGTCAACAATGCGGATTTTCGCACAAATGGCCAGACAAGTTGTGCGTAAATCCGCACAATCGGGCGACTTTTCAGACGACACCGAGGATTATCGGTAGGATTGTCAATGAGATAACCTTGCTTTCACCTGCTCTTGCCGATCCGGCTTGCCGGTTCCGATACTGGCGCTCTGCGATGCCGATGAACGGCACGTGGGCGTAGTACGGACAATGATCCGTCGAGGGAGGTTCAGGTTTGATCCAGGTTCATCACGACCAGGGTGCGTCCACGCATCGCCAGCCCATCTGGAAGCACCTGTACTTCCAGGTTCTGGTGGCGATCACCGTCGGCGGCCTCATCGGACACTTCTTCCCCGAGACCGGCGAAAGCATGAAGCCGCTCGGCGATGCCTTCATCAAGCTGGTGAAGATGGTCATCGCCCCCGTGATCTTCCTGACCATTGTGATCGGCATTGCCGGGATGCGCGACATTGGCCGGGTGGGCCGGGTCGCGGCCAAGGCCTTCGGCTATTTCTTCGTCTTCTCGACTCTCGCGCTGATCATCGGCCTGACGGTCGCCAATGTGGTCCGCCCCGGTGACGGGCTGAACATCGACCCGGCGACCCTGGATTCGGGGGCAGTCGCGCAATACGCCGAGGCCGCCCATGAAAGCACCATCGTCGGCTTCCTGATGAGCATCATCCCGGACAGCCTCTTCGGGGCCTTCACCTCAGGCAACATCCTGCAGGTGCTGTTCGTCTCGATCCTGTTCGGCATCGCCCTGGCCCTCATTGGCGAACGCGGCCAGCCGATCATCGACTTCTTCGAGACCGCCAGCCTCGCAGTGTTCAAGCTGGTGGCCATTGTCATGAAGGCCGCGCCGATCGGGGCGCTGGGCGCCTTCGCCTTCACCATCGGCGCCTATGGCATCGCCTCGATCGCCAACCTGGCTGCGCTGATCGCGACCTTCTATGTGACCTCGTTGATCTTCGTGCTGGGGGTCCTCGGGCTGGTGGCCTGGGCCAACGGCTTCTCGATCTTCAAGTTGATCCGCTACCTCAAGGAGGAGCTGCTGCTGGTGCTGGGCACCTCCAGCTCCGAGGCGGCCCTGCCCAGCCTGATCGCCAAGATGGAGCGGGCCGGAGCGGCCAAGTCGGTCGTCGGTCTGGTCGTGCCGACCGGCTATTCCTTCAATCTGGACGGCACCAACATCTATATGACGCTGGCGGCCCTGTTCATCGCCCAGGCGCTGAATATCGACCTCACCATCTGGCAGCAGCTGACGCTGCTCCTGGTCGCCATGCTCAGCTCCAAGGGCGCAGCCGGAATCACCGGCGCGGGCTTTATCACCCTGGCCGCCACCCTGATGGTGGTGCCTGATGTGCCGGTCGCCGGCATGGCCCTGATCCTCGGCATCGACCGCTTCATGAGCGAGTGCCGGGCCCTCACCAACTTCATCGGCAACGCCGTGGCCACGGTCGTCGTGGCTCGCTGGGAAAAGGCGCTGGATACGGACGCCCTGACCCTGGCGCTGAACGGCAAGCCTCAACCGCTGGCTGCCGCGCCCGATCCGGCGGCCGGCCCGGGGGACGATCTGGTTCTGGCGGACGACTGAAGCCGCCGAAAAACAAGAAAATCGAGGGAGGAAATCATGTTGAATACACACCGCCAGTGGCTGATGGCAGGAACGGCCCTGCTGACCGCATCGGTCTTTGCGACCGGAGCCCTTGCCCAGTCTGCACCGGCCTCTGCACAGGATCCCCAGGATCAGGCTGCGGCGCGGGTCGATGACATCGTCGTGGTCGGCTCGAACATCCGGGGGGCCCGGACGACGGCCGCCCTTCCGGTGGTCGTGGTCGACCAGGAGCAGATCGATGCGACCGGCGCTGTGTCCGGCGATGAGCTGATGCGGACCATTCCGCAGATGGGCGACGTTCTGTTCGACTCGTCGAACAACCCGCAAACCAGCAATGCTGCGCGCGGCGACGTCAACTCCGTCAACCTGCGCTCGCTGGGCGTTGGTAACACTCTGGTGCTGCTGAACGGCCGACGTCTTGTGGCGCACCCGACCAGTCAGGGTACATCGGACACGGGGACCGTCCCCGTGATCAGCTACAACTCCAATGCCATTCCGGTTGGCGGGCTGGACCGCCTTGAAGTTCTTCTGGACGGCGCGGCCGCCATCTATGGAGCCGATGCCGTTGCGGGCGTCGTCAATACGGTGCTGCAGGACGACTTCGACGGCCTGACGATCAGCACCCGCTACGGCGGGGCCGAGGGCACCCGGATGAGCGAATGGGACGTCAACCTGTTTGCCGGGCGCGACTTCGATCGGGGCAATATCTCGGTGTTCGTCAACTATACGGACCGGACCGCGCTCTGGGCCTCGGACCAGGAGTTCACCTCCACCGACGATCTGCGCCTGCTGTTCGACGACTACCCGGACTTTGCCGGGACCACGGCTCTGGACGGCCGGTCTTCGAACACCCCCTGGGGCCGGTTCAGCGTCGGATCGCGGCCCACGATCCGCTCGAACGGCACGGCGGTGACCAACACCTCCGGGTCCTTCCGCTTTCAGCCCGCCAGCTTCGGCTGTGGCGTGGACGTTGGTCGGGGCATCTGCATCAACAGCGGCAACCACAACTTCAACACGACACATCGGGAACTGCGGTACGACACCCGCTACGAGACCACGGTCCGGCCGACGGTCGAGCGGCTGAACCTCTTCCTGACGGGGCACGTGGACGTCACAGCGGACGTCGAAGCCTTCTTCGAGGTCGGCTACTACTCCGCGAGCAGCGAGGCCGTTCAGCCGCCGGTGGTCAATCTCAACGCCATCTGGATCCCGGCCAGCAACTACTGGAACCCATTTGGTCCGGTGACCTTTGCAAACGGCGCCGCCAACCCCAACCGCCTACCTGGCCTGACCAATGTGCCAACGGCCGGCCTGCCCGTGCTGATGACGAATTACCGCTACGTCGATACGGGCTTCCAGACCGTCAAGGTCGAGAATCGTCAGCTCCGCTTCCTTGGCGGGGTTCGCGGTGAATGGCGCGGCTACGACTGGGAAAGCGCGATCCTCTATTCGGAAGCCGAGGCCGAGGACACCTCGCCGAACATCAACCGGACACTCCTGCAGCAGCAGTTGGCTCTGTCGACACCCGATGCCTACAATCCGTTCAGTGGCGGCTGCGTGGACACGACCAGCTATGGCGACTGTTCGCCCAGCAGTCAGGCTGCGGTTAATGCCATTGTGTTCGATCTCCAGCGCGTCTCGCGCACCACCCTGGCGCTGGCCGACCTGAAGCTGACGCGCGGGGACTTCTTCGAACTGCCGGCTGGTCCGGTCGGTATCGCCTTCGGCGTCGAGGTCCGTCACGAAACCCAGGAGGATGACCGGGACGCCAACCTCGACGGCACCTTCACATTCACCGACATGGTCACAGGTGAGACCAGCCTGTCGAACGTCGCAGCGGTCAGCCCCAATCCGGACACCTATGGCGATCGCACCGTCGGCTCTGCCTATCTGGAGTTCGCCGTTCCGCTGGTCTCGCCTGAAATGAACATCCCGCTCGTCTATCAGCTGGACGTTCAGCTGGCCGGCCGGTTCGAGCACTATTCGGATTTTGGCTCGGTAGCCAAGCCCAAGGTTGCGGCCGCCTGGGACATCGTGCCGGGCGTTCGCGTACGGGGCTCCTATTCGGAGGGCTTCCGGGCACCGAACCTGGAACAGACCAATGCCACCCAGTACGCCCGGGCTGGCAGCGGCACGGACTATGTCCGCTGTGAAGCTGACCTGCGCGCCGGGCGGATTGCCACCTTTGCAGACTGCTCGCAGGGCACCTCCGGCCTTTCGCTGCTTGTCGCGGGGAACCCGGACCTGGAACCGGAAGAGAGTGTCAATACCTCGTATGGCCTGGTCCTGCAGCCGGGCTTCATTCCGGAAGCGTTCGGAGACTTCACGATTACGGTTGACCGATGGACGATCGAACAGGAACAGATCGTCGGCCTCCTCGGCGTGCAGACCGCCCTGGCGCTCGACTATCTGCTTCGGGTGGGAGGCAGTTCCAACCCGCTGGTGACCCGCGATGCACCAAATGCCGATGATGTCCTGCTGTTCGACGGCACCGGGCTGACCGTCGCGGGAGAGGCGAGGTCGGTGAGCGACCAGTTCATCAACCTCCAGCCTCAGACAGTCAGCGGCATCGACTTCGGGATCAACTGGTCCCTGCGGCGCACGGCCTGGGGCTCGTTCTTTGCAACGATCAATGCCAGCCAGCTGACGGAGTTCACACGGGACCCCGGTCCGATCGTTAATGAGCTATACGACGCTCGCGAAGCTGGCACCATCAACATCGGTACGACCCTCCCCGACCCGAGCGAGTTGATCCGTCAGAACGGACGCCCGGAGTGGCGGGTCAGCACGACCTTCACCTGGCGCAAGGGGCCCTGGCGGGCCGGTGTGTCGACCCAGTACATCGGCGACTTCGAACAGCCCGGCCTGCTGGGCACGTCAGGCGAGCCCTTCCTGGTCGAGGACCAGCTGGTCACCAATCTGTATGGCGACTATGAATTTCCTGACGAGACCCGGGTTCGCCTCGGCGTGCGCGACCTGACCGACGAGGGCCCGTCTCTGGCCGACGGCGGCTATCGCGGGTCGGTTCACAACCCCTGGGGCAGATACTGGTACATCAATGTCCGGAAGTCATTCTGACCTGAACCCGAAAAAGGGCCGCCGCCTTCTGTCCGGGCTGGCGGCCCTCGCGGCGGGACTTGTCCTCGGCTGCGCTCCGGTTGTTGCGGGTCAGCGCCATGATCCGACGCTTTCGACGACGCCGATCGACTGTCCCCGGTCGGTCGGCGCCGGCGTGACCTGCCTGTCGCTACAGGACGCGGCCGGGGCCTGGCTGATCATCGCCAAGCCCGCGAACTGGAACGGGCGTCTGATCGTCCATGCTCACGGCGGCCCCCGTCTGGGCGAGCCGGAGCGCGAGGACTCGCTGGAAGACCTCGACCGGTTCTCGGTCATGGTGCGCCAGGGCTATGCCTGGATCGGGTCCTCCTATCGGCGGGGGGGCTACGGCGTCCGCTCGGCCGCTGAGGATGTCGACCGCAGCCGGGCCGTCTTCTGGGGCCTGTTCGGGCGCCCCGAACGCACCCTGCTGCACGGCCAGTCGTGGGGCGGCAATGTCGCGGCCAAGACGGCCGAACTGTATGGCACCGATGAGGCCGGCACATTGACCTACGACGGGGTGCTGCTGACCAATGGCGTCCTGAACGGGGGCACCAGGGCCTATCAGTTCCGGGCCGATCTGCGGGCCGTCTACCAGTACGTCTGTGGCAATCACCCGGCGCCGTCCGATCCGCAGTATCCGGTCTGGCAGGGCCTGCCTGCGGGAGCGCAGATGAGCCGGGCCGAATTGCGACGCCGGATCGTCGATTGCACCGGCATTGGCCTGTCGGGGCGGGACCGGACCGCCCAGCAGAGCCGCCGCAAGCGCGACATCCTGGCCGTCACCGGTCTCGAGGAGGACGAGCTGATCGCCCATATGAACTGGGCCACCTTCACCTTCCAGGACCTGGTGCAGGTGCGCCTTGGCGGTCGCAATCCGTTCGACAACAGCCGCACGGTCTACAGTGGCTCCTCGGACGATACAGCGCTGAATGCGGGCGTTGAGCGGTTCACGGCCGACCCTGAGGCCGTGGCCATGCTGGCGCACGATGCCGACCTGACCGGCCAGATCGTGGCGCCGACGATGACCCTGCACGCCCTGCACGACCCGACAGTCTTTTATGCCGCCGAGGCCGTGTATGCCGAGACTGTCGACTCGGCCGGTCGCTCGCACCTTCTGGTTCAGGCCGCCACCGACGAAGACCAGCACAGCAAGCTGGAGGACGCCAGCTATCTGACGGTGCTCGCCGCTCTTGAGCGCTGGATCGACACTGGCGAACGCCCCGACCCGACCCGCTTCCAGCAGGACTGTGTGGCCGATCATACGCCCCGAAGCTGTCGGTTCGTCACGCCGACACTGCCCTGATAGATCGCAAACGGCCCAGCTGGCCGAACCCGGCGGCGTCTCGGGTGTTCTGACTCCGCAAAAAGGAGTCATGCATGGCTGCGCGCGCATACTGGCAGGGCAATATCCGTCTGGCCCTGGTCTCCATTCCGGTCGAAATCTACGCGGCGGTGAAGTCCGGCGCCGCGATCAGTTTCCGCCAGATCCACGAGCCGTCGGGCAAGCCGATCTCGTATGAGAAGGTCGTCTCCGGCATCGGCCCCATCGACACCGACGAGATCGTGAAGGGCTATGAAATCTCAAAGGGCAACTACGTCCTGCTCGACGACGACGAAATCGAGGCCGTGCGCATCGAGAGCAAGAAGACGCTGGATCTGGTCCAGTTCGTCGAGGCGCACGAGATCGACCCCCTCTATTTCGAAAAGCCCTACTACGTCGTGCCCGCCGACGATCTGGCGGAAGAGGCCTTCATCGTCCTGCGCGAGGCCCTGCGCGCTGCGAAGAAGATCGCACTGGGTCAACTGTCGGTGCGCGGTCACGAAAAGCTCGTCGCGCTGAAACCCTGTGGCAAGGGCATACTGCTGGAGACGCTGCGTTATGGCGACGAGGTCCGTCAGGGTCAGTCGTTCTTCAAGGGCATCGGCACCGACAAGCCGGAAAAGGACCTGATCGATCTGGCCAGTTCGCTGATCGAGCAGAAGACGGCCCCCTTTGACGCCTCGGAATTCCACGACCGTTACGTCGACGCCCTGAAAAAGCTGGTCGAGAAGAAGGCCAGGGCCAAGGGCAAGAAGGTGCTGGAGGATGTCGAGGAGCCCGCATCGGCCACCGGCGGCAATGTCATCGATCTGATGGCGGCCCTGAAGAAGTCGGTCGGCGACAGCAAGGGCAAGACTGCGGCGAGCAAGACCGCCACGCGCAAGACCTCGACCCGCAAGACGCCGGCGAAGAAGCGGGCCTGACCCATGGCCACCAGGGCGCGGTCAAAGGCGAAGACCCGGGCCGACGATCTGCTCGCGGAATACAATCGCAAGCGCGACTTTGACCGCACGGCCGAACCGCGCGGCGAGAGGGGTACCGGAAAGGGCGGGGACCGCTTTCTGGTCCAGAAGCACGACGCCACCCGTCTGCACTGGGACCTGCGGCTGGAGGTGGACGGCGTGCTCAAGAGCTGGGCGGTGACCAAGGGGCCCTCGACCGACCCGGACATCAAGCGGCTGGCCGTGCGCACCGAGGACCACCCCCTGTCCTATGGCCGCTTTGAGGGCATCATTCCCAAGGGCGAGTACGGGGGCGGCACCGTCATGCTGTGGGACGAGGGCCGTTGGGAGCCCATCCCCGGCAAGTCCGCTGAGGACCTCGAGAAGGGCCATCTGCATTTCATCGTCCACGGCCAGAGGATGAAGGGGGAGTGGCTGCTGATCCGGCTCAAACCCCGCAAGGGCGAAAAGCGCGAGAACTGGCTACTGCGCAAGATCGAGGACGCCCATGCCGCGCCCGGTGACGGTCTGGTCGAAGCGGCCCTGACCAGTGTGCTGACCGGTCGCTCCATGGCCGAGATCGCCGCCGACAGGAGCGGAAACCACGCGCTGGCCGGCAAGACGGGCAAGGCCTTCACCCGGGTCATGGCCGAGGCCGCCGCCCACACCGACAAGGCCCGCAAGCGGCGCAAGCCGGTCCCCCCGGGGGCACCCGCCTTCCGCGCGCCCCAGCTGGCGACGCTGGTGGATGCCGTGCCGGCCGGCAACGGCTGGATGCACGAGATCAAGTTCGACGGCTACCGCGCCCTGGTGTCGGCTTCAGGCGCGGATGTCTCGATCTTCACGCGGACGGGCAAGGACTGGACCGACAAGTTCGGCCCGCTGGTCGAGGTACTGAAGGCGATGGACCTGCCGGCCTGTCTGATTGACGGCGAGATCGTCGCCTATGACGCCAAGGGCAATCCCGACTTTTCCGCGCTGCAGGCGGTGCTCAAGCGGGGCACGGGCAGCCAGACGCCGGGCGACACCCTTGCGTTTCACGCCTTCGACCTGCTGTCGCTGGAGGGCGAGGATCTGGCGCCCCTGCCCAATGTCGAGCGCAAGGAGCGGCTGGAGGCCCTGCTACGCGCCGCCGAGCCCCCGATCCATGTCGCCGACCATCTGATCGGGGCGGGCGAGACCCTCTATGCCTCCCTCTGCCAGGCGGGGCAGGAGGGCATCATCTCCAAGCGCATCGACGCCGCCTATCGGTCCAAGCGCACCCGCGACTGGCTCAAGGTCAAATGCACCCTGCGGCAGGAGTTCGTGATTATCGGCTGGAAAGCATCCACCGCCCGGGGCCGGCCCTTCGCTTCCCTTCTGCTGGCGCAGAAGGAGGGCGATGACTGGGTCTACAAGGGCAATGTCGGGACGGGCTTCACCCAGGACACGCTCGACGATCTGGCCCGGCGGATGAAGCGGCTGGAGCGCAAGACGCCGCCCGCCGAGGTCGACCGGACCGCCTCGCGCGACGTCACCTGGCTCCGGCCCGAACTGGTCGCCGAGGTGGCCTTCAAGGAATTCACAGCGGACGGCAATGTCCGCCACGGCAGCTTCCTTGGGCTACGCGGCGACAAGCCTGCGACGGCCGTCACGCCGGAGGTGGCGGTCAAGGCGAAGTCATCGCCTGCGCCGAAGGTGCGGATCACGAGCGCTGACCGGGTCATCTTCCCCGACAGTGGTCAGACCAAGGGCGAGCTGGCGGACTACTATGCCGCTGTCGCGCCGCTGATGCTGCCGTTCGCCGCGCACCGCCCGGTCAGCCTGGTCCGCTGCCCGCAGGGCCGGGCCCGCAAATGCTTCTTCCAGAAGCACGACAGCGGCAGCTTTGGCCCCCACGTCCACGCCGTGCCGATCCGCGAGAAGGATGGCGAGGTCGAGGAATATCTGTTCGTCGACAATGCGGCCGGGATCGCTGCCTGCGTCCAGATGGGTACCATCGAGTTTCACGGCTGGGGCAGTCGCACCGATGACGTCGAGGCGCCCGATCGCATGGTGTTCGACCTCGATCCCGATGAGGGGCTGGATTTCGGCGATGTGACGCGCGCTGCCCGCGACATTCGCCGCCGCCTGTCGGACCTCGGCCTGATCAGCTTTGCCCTGCTGTCGGGCGGCAAGGGGGTGCATGTGGTCGTGCCCCTCAACCCCGGCCATGACTGGGAGGCGCACAAGGACTTCTCGCGCCGGTTCGCGGGCGCGCTGTCGATGGCCGAGCCTGACCGTTTCACCCCCACCATGAGCAAGGCCAAACGCAAGGGGCGGATTTTCATCGACTGGCTGCGCAACCAGCGGGGCAGCACGGCGGTGCTGCCCTATTCGGCGCGCGCCCGATCCGGCGCGCCGGTCGCCGTGCCTGTAACCTGGGACGAGCTGGACGGCATGAAGGACGCCCATCCGTATTCTATTGCCGACGCCGACACCCTGCTGGACCGGGCGAGCGACACGGCCCTGTCCGGCTGGGGCTTTGCCAGCCAGACCCTTCCGGACGTCTGAGGCCGGTCAGACCATCAGGGCGATGTCCAGCCGCGGCCCACTGCGGTGACGCGCCCGAACCGTGGCTGTGCCTCCCATATTGGTGAAGTCCAGGTCAGTTCGGCTGTCGCCAACCCCCAAGCCGGTGACGTTCAGCCGGTCAATGCCGCTGGGCAGGCGCGGCCGATCGACCGTGATCCGGCCCTGCAGTGCGTCAATCTCGATCCCCAGACTGGCCTGCAGCAACAGGAACACCGACCCGGCGGCCCAGGCCTGGGGCATGCAGGCGACCGGATAGGGTACCGGCGGCTCTCCTGCCTCCCGGGCAAAGCCGCAGAACAGCTCGGGCAGCCGCATCTCGAAATTGACGGCGGCCGCATAGAGATCATCCAGCACCCGGGCCACCGCCTCGCGCTCGCCATAGCGCGCCATGCCGGCGACGCAGAACGCCGTGTCATGCGGCCATACCGACCCGTTGTGATAGGACATGGGATTATAACGGGGCTGCTGCGTGGCCAGGGTGCGAAGGCCCCAGCCGGTCCGAAAGCGCGCCGACAACAGGCTTTCCGTGACCCGCCCCGCGCGGTCTGCTGCGGGCAGGCCCGAGAACAGCAGGTGACCGGCGTTGGATCCCAGCACCCGACACGGCTGACCTTCGCCATCCAGGGCGATGGCGTAAAAGCCCGCCTCTTCCATCCAGTAGCGGGTCTCGACCTCGGTCTTCAGGCGCAGGGCCCTGTCTGACCACTGATCGGCGTCGTCGTGCCCAAGGGCCCGGGCCATATCGGCCATCGCCTGCCACGCCTGATAGGCGTAGCCCTGAACTTCCAGCAGGGCGATGGGCCCCTTCGGAAAGCGGCCATCGGCGTGAAAGATGGAGTCCTCGCTGTCCTTCCAGCCCTGATTGGACAGGCCGGTGTCGCGACCCCGCGCATAGTCGATCAACCCCATGCCATTGGCCTGACCCTTCGCCTCCATCCAGCCCGCAGCGGCCACCAGATTTGGCCAAAGGCCCCGGATGAAGCCCAGTTCGCCCGTCCTCCGCGCATAGGCGCCGGCCAGGGCCACGAACAGGCAGGTGGTATCGACCCCGCCGTAGTAGACTCCGAACGGCACCTCACCGAGGGCGGACATCTCGCCGCCGCGGGTCTCGTGCATGATCTTGCCGGGTTCGACGTCCTGAAAGGCATCCGTGGTCGTACCCTGACGCATTGCCAGATAGGTCAGGACGCCGCGTGCGAGGCTGGGGTCGAGCCACAGCATCTGCCAGGCGGTGATGATGCCGTCGCGCCCGAACGGCGTCGAGAACCACGGCACCCCGGCATAGGGATAGGGCCCGGTCGGCAGGTCGGTGGTCAGAAGCGCGACATCGGCCCGTGACTGGTCCAGCCACTGGTTGAAGCGCGGGCTACGAACGCCGCGCACACCGCCGCCCCGCCGTCGTCTGGCTCGCATCGCGAGGCGCGCCTGAACGGCCGCCAGCCGCCAACGGCCTGCATCGGGGCTATCGCAAGAGTCCGCTCCGGCCTCGATGTACAGGTCAAACCGGCTGTTTCGGCTGAGCGACAGCTGGAAGCTGGCCTGTCGCCCCGACATCCTGCCGGGGGGCTCCGAAAAGGACAGACAGGTCTGACGGGTGACCCCGTCCAGCCCCTGATAGCCAAAGCGGACCCGCCGACCGTCGCACTCGGGCGCCAACGCCCGTCCCCTCGTCTGACGGGACACGCCCCGAACCTCGAAGATGTCGCGATAGTCGGCGTCGTACTCGATGGTCAGGGGCAGGATGACGTCGTCGATGCCATGATTGGTCAGGCGGACGCGCTCATACATCCGCTCCTGCCACAGGAACCGGCGCCGCTCGATGTGGATGATGCCTGCGGGGGCGGATCGTCCGCCCATGGGCGGCAGGGGGCGATTGGTCGCCTGGCAGATGAAGAACACATTGTCGTCCGACAGGGCCGTGCTCAGCCGCGACGGCGGCGCGCCGCCCACCAGCAGGCGCAGGCGTGACAGCATGCGGGTATCGCGCAAAAAGAACCCGTCCGCCCCTCCGGTCAAATCTCCCCAGGCGTCTGCGACCAGGAAGGCGTCCCCCTCCTTCAGCGGCATCAGTCTGTCCAGGACTGTGACCTCGGACTGTGCCGAAACAGCCGGCCACGTCTGGTCATCCTCCATGGGATGACTCTCCTTCAGGGGTTTGGCTTTTCCCTTGACCGGATCAGGCAACGGCAGCCGTCGGGAGAGGCATGATATCGGCGATGCCGGGCAGGGGCGGCAGTTCTGATGCCGCATAGGGCGCGTGGGCCAGCAGCCCCCGATAGATGTCCAGATAGCGGTGCGCCATGGCTGTCGAGGAGAATCGCTGGTCGAACCGGGCCCGGATGGCCGCCCGGTCCAGCTGAACCGCCTTGCGCACCGCGGCCACGGCTCCGTCCAGATCGTCAACCAGATAACCGGTGACGCCGTCCTCGATGACTTCCGGCGCTGCGCCGCACCGATAGGCGACCACAGGCGTGCCACAGGCCATGGCCTCGATCATGACCAGACCGAACGGCTCAGGCCAGTCGATCGGAAACAGGAAGGCGTCGGCCTGACCGAGGAAATCGGACTTGGCCGCATCCCCGATTTCGCCGACGAATTCGACCAGGGGATTGTCCAGCAGCGGCAGGATCTTCGTCTCGAAGTAGACGGCGTCGGCGGGATCGACCTTGGCGGCAATCTTCAGCGGCATACCGAGGCGCGTGGCGATCTCGATCGCCCGGTCAGGCCGCTTCTCGGCGGCAATCCGCCCCAGAAACGCCAGATATCCCGAAGGCCGGGGGCTGAAGCGATACAGGTCCGCGTCCATGCCGTGCTGGACTGTCGCCGCCCAGTTCGCCCACGGCAGGGGATGACGCTGATTGTTGGAGATGGAAACCAGCGGATATTGCGACCAACGCTCATAGACGCCCGCCAGGTCCTTCAGGTCCAGACGCCCGTGCAATGTCGTCAGGGTGCGCTCTGCCCGGTCCTCGAAGAAGGGGAAATGCAGCATGTCCGTATGAAAATGGAGTATGTCAAACTGGTCGGCGCGTCGACGCACCTCGGCCAGCATCGACATATGGGCCGCGAGGTCGGACTTCAGCGGGGAGGGGTCCAGTCGAATGGCCTGATCCCGCACCGGGACCAGACGGGCGCGTGTACGGGCCTCGGCGGATGAAAACAGCGTGACCTCATGCCCCAGATCGACGAGTGCGTCGGTCAGATGGGCCACGACCCGTTCGGTGCCGCCGTACAGCATGGGCGGCACGGCTTCGTAGAGGGGAGCAACCTGGGCAATTTTCATGGAGCGGGTCCGGTAAGCGCCTTGCAGCAGCCCCAGTTGAAGCCCCGGCTGCAGCTCCCGGTTCCAATGTCCGGAAGACGACAAAGGAACGGGTCACGCGTCGCGGGATTAGGGGGGGACCCCCACCCTCGGACTGGAGAGAGTCATGACCCGCACGCTTGTCGGAAAACGCATCGCCGTTCTCGCCACGGATGGCTTCGAACAGGTCGAACTGGACAAACCCGTCGAGGCCCTCCGCGAGGCCGGTGCCACCGTTGACATTGTCGCCCCCGAGGGTGGCGAGATCCAGGGCTTTGAACATCACGACAAGGGCCGCAAGGCCGCCGTCGACAAGACGCTCGATACGGTGAGTGCCTATGATTACGACGGCCTGGTCCTGCCGGGCGGCGTGATCAATCCCGACGCCCTGCGACTGGAGGAGAAGGCCATCCGCTTCATCGCCGCCTTCGCCGGGGCCGACAAGCCGATCGCGGCCATCTGCCACGGACCCTGGACGCTGATCGACGCGGGTATGGTCAAGGGCCGCAAACTGACCTCATGGCCGTCGCTCAAGGTCGACCTGCAGAACGCGGGTGCCGAGTGGGTCGATGAGACGGTCGTCATCGACGGCAAGCTGGTCACCTCACGCAATCCCGATGATCTGCCCGCCTTTTGCGACGGCATGATCAGGGTGTTCGCCGCGACCTGACCCCGCTGCTCCGGGGAACAGCGCGCCAGTCGGCGGTCGTACTGTTTCGGGCTTGACTCGTCGCCCCCTGAGAGAGGCATATAAGAGAACATTTAGTGAACATGATGTCCTCACCTGCCACTCTCAGCCACCTGCGCGCGCATCTTTCTTCACGCGGATCCGTCTTGCGGGCCCCGGCAGTGCGGCTGTTCGACATCCCGCCGACAGGGCGCGGTGCGGTGTTTTCCTCCGAGGCCGTGCATGAGGTCTATGCCGCCTCGACCCGGCATGGATCGGCGGCGGAGGGCTTTGGTCTGGGGCTGGCGCTTCAGGCCGGGGGGACCCTGGTGTGGATCCATGAAGATCGGGGTCGGCATGAGAGGGGCGCGCTGTACGGCAGCGGCCTGCGGGAGTGGGGGGTAGAGACCGGAAACCTGTTGCTGGTTGGGGTGCCGGATACGGCGGCCTTGCTGGCGGCGGCAGAAGAAGCCCTGCGTAGCGGAGCGTCGTCCGCCGTCCTGATGAGCGGCTGGGGGGAAGCCCGGGCCTTTACCCTGACCGCCAGTCGTCGTCTGGCACTGGCCGCTGCGACCGGGCGGACGACGGCGATTTTCGTTCGAACGGGGGCGCAGCCGCAAGCCAGTGCTTCGGACACGCGATGGTCGGTCAGCGCTGCCCCTTCGAGAGCGCTGGAAGCGGGGGCGCCGGGCCGACCGGCTTTTCGGGTGAATTTGTTGCGAAGCCGGGCAGGGGGGATCCCGGGCGAGTGGATCATGGAGTGGGATCGTGAAACGCGATCATTTGTCGAACCGAAGACATCTGGCGGTCTGGTTTCCGCTCCTGCCCATCGACCGGCTGGGATCCGGGCGGCCTGAGGGGCCTTTCTGCCTGATCGACAGACGGGCCAATGCCCTGCGGCTGGTCGCCGTGGATGCGGAGGGGCTGGCGCTCGGCCTTGCGCCCGACATGACCCTGGCGGATGCCCGCGCCCAGGTGCCCGAACTGGAAGCCTGGCCGCATGATCCGGGTGCGGACAGGGCCTGCCTGGACCGGTTGCGGGAGAGTTTTGGCCGTTTCTCTCCCATGGTGGCGGGCGACGACCCCCATGGTCTGATGCTGGATGTTACGGGCTGCGCCCACCTGTTCGGCGGAGAAGCGGGCCTGATGCAGGCCGTTCAGGCCCTGGCGCGGCGACTGGGGCTTGAGGCCCGCTGCGCCCTGGCCCGTACCCCCCAGGCCGCCCGCGCCCTGACCCGCTTTGGTTCGCCGGGAAAGATTGTGGCCGAGGGCGGGGACCGCCCTGCGGTGCGTTGCTTGCCGGTCGCGGCCCTGGAGTTGGCCCCGTCGGATACTCAGGCCCTGAGACGGGCGGGGCTGAAGACCATCGGCGATGTCGATGACCGTCCGCGGGCTTCGCTGGCAGCGCGCTTCGGGCGCGAGTTCTCGACCCGACTGGACCGTATTCTGGGGCTGGAGGATGCGCGGATCACGCCGGTTCGGGCCCCGGCCCCGGTCGTGGCGGACCGTCTGCTGATGGAGCCGCTGATCACGACCGAACCGCTGGAGACGGTGATCGCCGACCTGCTGGGGGATGTGGCATCCCGTCTGGAAGTCCGGCTTTCCGGAGCCCGGCGGTTCCGCCTGACCGTTTTCCGGGTTGACGGCCATGTCCGCCGTATCGGCCTCGGCGTGGCGCGTCCCATGCGGGATGTCCCGGGCCTTGCGCGACTGTTCCGGGAGCGGCTGGCTGCGCTCACCACCCCCTTGGACCCGGGCTTTGGCATTGATCATCTGCGGATGGAGGCGCTGGATCTGCAGCGGCTGGCCCCGGTTCAGGTCGACCTCGACACCACGACCGAGGGGAGCGAGGCGCTGGACGCCCTGATCGACCGGCTGGCGGCGCGCCTCGGGTCTGCGGCGGTCAGCCGGGTGCGACCGGCGAACTCCTATCTCCCTGAGCGGGCCAGTCAGCTGATCCCCGCCGGACATCCCGGAGAAAGGGAGACCACCTCCTGGCCCGAGCGGGATCCCCAATCCCCGCCGCTGCGCCCCCTGCATCTGTTCGACCCGCCCCAGCCGGTCGAGGTCATGTCTCCGGTGCCCGATGGCCCTCCGGTTCGCTTCAAATGGCGGCGGGTCACGCATCGGATCATCAATGCCGAGGGACCGGAGCGGATCGAGGGCGAGTGGTGGCGGCGCAGGGGCGGGCGGGTGCGGGACTATTACCGGGTGGAGGATGAGGAGGGGCGTCGCTTCTGGCTGTTCCGGGCGGGCCATTTCGGTGAGCTGCCGCCGCCGCGCTGGTATGTCCACGGCCTGTTCGCATGACCCCACCCGCTTATGCCGAACTGGTGGCCGCCAGCAATTTCTCGTTTCTGAGGGGCGCGTCGCATCCCAAGACCCTGGTGCTGACCTCGCTGCTGCTGGGCCAGGCCGGTCTGGGACTGGCCGACCGCAATACAGTGGCCGGCGTGGTGCGGGCCTGGAGCGCGCTGAAACAGTTACGCGAGGATGGCTGGTCCCCGCCCGAGAAGCTGCGGGACGGTGGGTCGCCCGGCGAAATCCGCTGGAGGGAGGACCCGCTGAACGACCCTGAGATGGTCGATATGGTCCGTGAACGGGCAGGGACCTTTCGGCTGCTGACCGGCACCCGGCTGGGCTTTGCCGACGGGACGCCGGACATCGTCGCCTATCCGGAGGATCGCGAGGGATGGGGGCGACTGACGCGGCTGCTGACACTGGGGAACCGCCGCGCGATCAAGGGCGACTGCCACCTCAATCTGGCCGACCTGCTGGCCAACCCCGAAGGCCTGCTGCTGATCGTCATGCCCGAGCGGAACAGGGACGGCCTGCCGGCCCTGCTGGACCGGTTGAATGCGGTCCGGCCGGGGGCTGTCTGGCTGGGCGCGACCATGCCCCGACGCGGGGACGACCGCCGACGGCTGGCTCGACTGGGAGAGATCGCCGACCAGGCGAATACTCCACTTCTGGCGACCAATGATGTGCTCTATCACGCGCCCTCCGAGCGCGATCTGCAGGATGTGCTGAGCTGTATCCGCGAGGGGACCAGCATCGATCAGGCCGGGCGACGCCTGCTGGCCAATGCCGAGCGGCACCTCAAGACTCCGGCCGAGATGGCCCGCCTGTTTGCCGATGCGCCCCAAGCCCTTGCCGAGGCCATGGAGTTGCTGAAGCGGCCCATCTTCGACCTGTCGGAGATTCGCTACCAGTATCCGGAAGAGCCGATCCCGCCCGGGCGGACACCGCAGGCCTGGCTGGAACAGCTGGTCGGGGAACGCCTGCCCCTTCGCTACCCCGACGGGGTTCCGGACAAGGTCCGGGCCACCCTGGCAAAGGAGCTGGCCTATATCGCGGCCCGGGACCTGGCGCCCTATTTTCTGACCATTCACGACATCGTCCGCGAGGCCGATAACCGCCGCATCCTGTGCCAGGGGCGCGGGTCAGCGGCCAATTCGGCGGTCTGTTTCGTGCTGGGCATCACCAGTGTCGACCCGGCCCAGCACGACCTGCTGTTCGAGCGGTTCATGTCGGCCGACCGCAACGAACCTCCCGACATCGATGTCGACTTCGAGCATGAACGCCGGGAAGAGATCATCCAGTACATCTATGGGCGCTATGGCCGCGAGCGGGCGGGCATTGCCGCGACCGTGATCCGCTATCGACCGCGCAGCGCCATCCGCGAGGTCGGCAAGGCGCTGGGCCTGACCGAGGATGTCACCGCCCGCCTCGCCTCCAGCCAGTGGGGCAGCTGGGGCTCCGAAATTCCGGACCGGGATGTGCTGCAGGCCGGGCTTGATCCGGCCAATCCGATGATCCGGCGTGCGGTCACCATGGCCGGACGCATCCTGGGCTTCCCGCGCCACCTGTCGCAGCATGTCGGGGGCTTTATTCTGACGCGCGGGCGGCTGGATGAACTGGTCCCGATCGGCAATGCGGCCATGGCCGACCGCACCTTTATCGAGTGGGACAAGGACGACATCGACGAATTGGGCCTGATGAAGGTCGATGTGCTGGCGCTGGGCATGCTGACCTGTATCCGCAAGGCGCTGGACCTGATGCGCCTGCATGAGGGGGTCGACCACGACCTGGCGACGGTGCCGGCCGAACAGGCCGACGTCTATGACATGCTGTGCAAGGGGGACTCGATCGGCGTGTTTCAGGTCGAGAGCCGGGCCCAGATCAACATGCTGCCGCGGCTGAAGCCGCGAGTCTTCTACGATCTGGTGATCCAGGTGGCGATCGTGCGTCCGGGACCGATCCAGGGCGACATGGTCCATCCCTATCTGCGCCGCCGCTCAGGGACCGAAGCGGTGGTCTATGCCAGTCCCGCCCCGCCACATGATCCCGACGAACTGAGGAAGGTCCTGCACCGGACGCTGGGGGTCCCCCTGTTTCAGGAGCAAGCGATGAAGGTCGCCATGGTCGCGGCCGAGTTCACCGACAAGGAGGCCAACGGCCTGCGCAAGGCCATGGGCACCTTTCGCGGTGACGGCACCCTGCACACCTATGAGGACCGCATGGTCGGGCGGATGATCGCGCGCGGCTATGATCCCGATTTTGCCAAGCGCTGCTTCGAGCAGATCAAGGGCTTCGGCTCGTACGGGTTTCCCGAAAGCCACGCGGCCAGTTTCGCGCGGCTGGTCTATGTCTCCAGCTATATCAAATGCCGCCACCCGGCTGCTTTTACCGCCGCCCTGCTGAACAGCCAGCCGATGGGCTTCTATGCCCCGGCCCAGATCGTGCGGGATGCGCAGGAACACGGGGTCGAGGTGCGGCCGGTCGATGTGAACCACAGCCACTGGGACAATACGCTGGAAGGTCCGGCGGACGCCTTGGCCCTCAGGCTGGGCCTGCGCCAGATCGGCGGCTTCCGCGAGGACTGGGCCGACGATCTGGTTCTGGCGCGCACCGGGACGTTCGGGACGATCGAGGGGCTGTTGCGTCGGGCTCGGCTGCCGGTCGCGGCGATCCGCAAGCTGGCCGACGCCGATGCCTTCCGCTCGCTCGGGCTGGATCGGCGCGAGGCCCTGTGGGAAGCACGACGGCTGCCGGACGATGACGCCCTGCCGCTGTTTGCGGCCGCGTCGGCCCGGGAACTGGGCGAGGAGCCGGATGCCAACCTGCCGCGCATGGGCCTGGGGGAGCACGTCGCCGCCGACTATCAGACGACGCGGCTGTCGCTGAAGGCCCATCCCATGGCCATCCTGCGGCCGGCCTTTGCCGCCGAGGGCCTGCTGACCTGTCGTGAGGTCGAGGCCCGCCGGTCCGGATCCGTTGTGCGCACGGCCGGGGTGGTGCTGGTCCGTCAGCGGCCCGGCAACGGCAAGGCCATTTTCGTCACCCTGGAGGACGAGACCGGGGTCACCAATCTGGTTCTGTGGGTTCCGGTGTTTGAGGCGCACCGCCGCATCGTCATGAGTGCGCGCCTGCTGGGCGTCGAGGGCACGGTGGAAAAGAGCGCCGAGGGTGTCGTGCACCTGATGGCCCGGCAACTGTGGGACCGCACGGGCGAGCTACAGCACCTGTCCGCCGACCACGACGCCGTGGTCCAGCTGTCGGGTGCCGATGAGTTCATCAAGCCCCAGCACCCCCGGAACCTGCGTGTCTTGCCGGGATCACGGGACTTTCACTGACCGGGATATGGAATCCTCGATATCGCGAAGCTGCCGGGACCCCTTATCCGGTCGGCATCAGGAAGACCTCGTTGACGGCGCACCGGGGGTCGGCCTCCAGGGCAAACAGGGCGGCGCTCGCCACGTCTTCCGGTTGAAGCTTATCGGGCTTGGCTTCGTCGAAGAAGGGTGTGTCCACCATGCCCGGGGCGATGATGGTGCAGCGCCCTCCGAATTCCTTCATCTCCTCGGCAAGATTGCCGCCATAGCCGTGCACGAACCACTTGGTGGCGCCATAGACCGAGCCGGACAGGTGCCGGCGGCCGGCGGCCGAGCCGGTGAGCAAGAGATGCCCGGCCTGCGGCTTCAGATGCGGCATGGCGGCCTTGGCGGTCCAGAGCACGCCCATGACGTTGACCTGGATCATCTTCGCCCACTCTTCCGGGTCGCCCGCCTCGGTGCCCGACGTCGAGACGCCCATGCCGGCATTGGCATAGGCCGCCTTGAGAGGGCCGGCGTGCTCCACGAACCGGTCCAGCGCCGCCTTCACCTCGTCGAGCTCGGTGACGTCCCCGGGCAGGGCCATGGCCTTGTCGCCCAGTTCATTGACCAGCGCGTCCAGCTTGTCCTCGGAACGCGCGAACAGGCCGACGTGCCAGCCCTTGGAGACGGCGAGGCGTGCGGTGGCGGCGCCGATGCCGCTGGAGGCGCCGGTGATGAACAGTGTCTTCGCGCTCATGGTCGATATCCCGTGTTGAAGGTCAGGCCTGTCGAGCGCTTCGGAGCCCATTCCGTTGCCTCGGCACGGCCAGCGACGGGCCAGCGGTGGGGCAGGGGGGTGGCGTCGGGTCGCACCGTCGATCCGGATGGAAAGGGCAACGCCCACGGCCCGGTCGCGTTGACACCGGACACCCTGAAAGGACCCCCATGTCGACGATCACGACCGTAAACCCCGCGACCGAGCAGGAACTCGAGACCTATTCCGTCATGACCGAGGCCGAGGCAACCGAGCGGCTCGAAGCCTGTTACGCGGCGTTTCTGGAGTGGCGCAAGACGGACCATTCAGAGCGGGCAAAGGTGCTGAAGGCGATCGCCGGCAGGCTGCGCGACGAGGCCGACGACCTGGCCGCCCTGATGACGCGCGAGACCGGCAAGCTGCTGAAGGACGGCCTGACCGAGGTCGAGATCTGCGCGGCGATCATGGACTACACCGCAGCGAACGGGCCGGACGCGCTGGCCGATGAGGAGCGCACATACGGCGCCGACGGACAGCGCGGCGTGGTCAGCTATCAGCCGGTCGGCGTCATCTATTCGATCCAGCCGTGGAATTTTCCTTTCTACCAGCCGGTCCGCGTCCTGGCCGCCAGCCTGATGGCGGGTAATGGCTGCGTCCTCAAGCATGCCAGCATCTGCACGGGTTCGGGCCTGCGGTTGCGCGATCTGTGCATCGAGGCCGGCCTGCCCGAGGACCTGTTCCAGGTTGTCGTCATCGACCACGACATCAGTGACGCCCTGATCGCCCATCCCCTGGTGCGCGGCGTGACCCTGACCGGTAGCGACGAGGCGGGGCGGCACGTCGGGGCGGTCGCGGCCAAGGCGCTGAAGAAGACCGTACTCGAGCTGGGCTCGAACGATGCCTATCTGGTCCTGGAGGACGCTGACATCGAGACGGCCGTGAAATTCTCGGTCATGGGGCGGCTCTACAACAATGGCGAGACTTGCGTGTCGGCCAAGCGCTTCATCGTGACTGACAAGGTGTACGATGCCTTTGTTGACCAGTTCGTGGCCCAGATGGAGGCCATCACCCTCGGCGACCCGATGGACGAGGACTGCGAGCTTGGCCCCTTGTCCAGCCAGGACCAGTTCGAGACCGTTCGCGATCAGGTCGAGAAAAGCGTCGCCAGGGGCGCGAGAATCCTGTGCGGCGGACAGGTGCCCGATCGTACGGGCGCCTACTATCCCGCGACCGTGCTCGGCGATGTCACCCCCGGCATGCCAGCCTATGACGACGAGATCTTCGGGCCCGTTGCCTCGGTCATCCGCGCCAGGGATGACGCGGACGCCATGCGCCTGGCCAATGACAGCCGATACGGGCTGGGCGGCGGCATCTTCTCGAGCGACGAGGACAGGGCTTTAAGGCTGGCGCGCGATCAATTCGATACGGGAATGGTCCGGATCAATTCCTTCGGCGCTGCGGACCCGAACATGCCCTTCGGCGGGGTCAAGGATTCCGGGTATGGGCGCGAACACGGGGGCTTCGGCCTGAAGGAGTTCGTCAACGTCAAGTCGATCTTCCTGCCGTGATCCGGTGCGACCTGTCGGGCGGCCCTGACCGGCTGGGGGTCTGACACACCCGCTGAAATGGCTTGGCTCAGCCCTCAGAAGTCGGCCATTGTCCGGGCAGGCGGTCTAAGCCGGAGCCGCGCGCCGGGACATATGAGACTGTGATGACGTTCGAACCTGTTCCCCTGCAACTGCTGGAGCGCGGTTACCTGAGCGTGATGCGCATCCGGGCCGCTATCGGGTGGCTGATTGTCGGACTGGCGGCGGCGGGGACAGAAGTCTTCCTTTACTGGCGCACGGAAATCTCTCCGGGTCTGGTTGCCGGCCCGGTCATCCTGCTTGGCCTGACGTCCGTAATTTTCTTTGTGCCGCGACGCTGGCGGCGATGGGGCTATGCCTTCACGGACCGGGAGCTGCACGTCGCCTGTGGATGGCTGGTCCGCACCCACACCGTCGTTCCTGTTTCCCGCGTGCAGCACATTGACGTCAGTCAGGGGCCCCTAGAACGCGGCGCGGGTGTCGCGACCCTGAGCCTGCACACGGCCGGCACAGAAAAGAGCCTTGTCGTGCTGCCCGGCATCAGTCGCCAGCGCGCCGAAGACATCCGCGACGCGATCCGCGGCCGGATCAGCGACGCCCCCTGGTGACCGCGCCCGGCACTTCCAGCGGCACAGACATCATGCCGCCGCGTCGGCTGGACCCTCGCACCATCCTTGTGGGCTCCCTGCAGGGTGCGCCGTCCCTGATCCTTGGCGTGCCCGTGTTTCTGGCATGGTCGCGGGGAGAGGGTATTTCCCCGGTGTCGTTGTTGATCGGACTGGCGGCTCTGGCGGTGATCGCGGCTTTCTCTTCCTGGCTTCGCTGGCGCACCTTCACCTACCAGATCCTGCCCGGCCAGATCGTCATCGCCCGCGGCCTGATCAAGCGGACCCGTCGATCCATACCGGCCGAGCGCATTCAGGATGTCTCGATCAACCGGGGCCCCCTGTCGCGGTTGCTCGGCATTGCCGAGGTCCGGATCGAGACCGGGGGTGGCGAGGCCGATGAAGGCCGGCTTGTCAGCGTCAGCCTGTCGGAAGCGCACAGGCTGCGCGAGGTGCTTCGCGACATCCGCCGGCGAGACGGCGCCGTCGCGTCAGAAGCGCCCCCGGAGGCGGATGTCGAGAGGCCGCTGTACCGACTCGGGCTTGGGCGGCTGCTCTTCTCCGGACTTTTCAACTTTTCTCTTGTCTGGCTCGCCGCCATTTTCGGCCTGCTGCAGTACCTGGAACAGGTGCGCGGCTATGGCTGGGAACGGCTGCTGGAGGCGGTCGGGGTCGCAGAACAGGCGATACAGTCGCAGCTGAGCCTGACGGTGGTGCTGGGTGTCGCCGGAGCCGCCGCCCTGCTTGGATTGCTGGCCGGTATCGCCCGAACTGTGCTGCAGAATTTCGGCTTCAGGCTCACGTTTGACGACGCCCGGTTTCGCTACAGACGGGGCTTGCTGACCCGGACCGAGGTGGTGGTCGCGCGGCGGCAGATTCAGCTCGGTCTTGTGGAGCGGGGCGCCGTGAGCGGCGTTCTGGGGTGGTCGGCGTTCAAGGTTCAGACAC